>CAZNBB010000029.1:1984-38771 GCA_964571225.1 uncultured Gammaproteobacteria bacterium | reverse complement strand
ATTCATCGCCGGAAACCTGCCGGCCCGGGGCGATCTGAAATGGCTGCTGCGCGGCGGCGGCATGCTGCGCGGTCGTCACGCCAGCGCCGGTCGCTACAACACCGGCGAGAAGTTCTGGTTCTGGGTGGTGACCGTCATGGGGCTCGCGGTGGCCGTTACCGGCCTGATCATGGACTTCCCGGTGTTCGGTCAGACCCGGGGGATCATGCAGATTTCCCAGTTGTTGCATGGCGCGGCCGCATTGATCTTCATCACCGGCGCCCTGGGGCACATCTATATCGGCACCTTGGGCATGGAGGGCGCCTTGGAGGCCATGACCCAGGGCAGTGTGGACGGCAACTGGGCCCGGGCGCACCACGACAAGTGGTACGAAAAGATGAAACAGGAGGGAAAGCTGCAACCGGCCGGCACCGGCCAGGCGCGCACCAGCACCGGACCGGCGCCGCTGAGCCCGGCATCCGGGGACAATTCATAGCTCGACAAGAAGTGACAACAGGGGAATAGCGATGACCTTCCTCGACTTCGTGCAGGGGCCGCTGTGGACGGTGGCGGGTTGGGTGTTCGTGCTGGGCGTCCTGTGGCGCATCATTGGGATGTTGCGTCTGCCGGGACGCAGGGATATTTCCGCCGGCCGGGGATCGGGTTTCGCGGGCGGTCTGCGCGCCGCCTTCCGTCATTTTCTTCCCGCGTCAGGATTCGGTGGCCGTACCGCCTACCACGTGATCGCCGGCTACATGTTCCATGTGGGACTGTTCGTGCTGGTCCTGTTCGGGGCGCCCCATGTGGCGTTCATCGCCGAGAAGTTCGGTGTCTCCTGGGCAGCTTTGCCGAACTGGGCGTTCATCCTGGTCTCCGAAATCGCCTTCGCCGGCCTGATCATGCTGTACCTGCGCCGGCTGCTGGACCCGGTGATGCGGGTGATCTCCGACGCCGATGACCATATCGGCAGCCTGTTGGTGTTCCTGGTGATGCTGACCGGGTGTCTGGCGCTGGCCCAGAGCTTTACAGTGCTGAAGGCGGTCCACATGCTCACGGTGGACCTGCTGCTGCTGTACTTTCCCTTCAGCCGCCTCATGCACACCTTCATGTTCGCATGGAGCCGCAGCTACACCGGCGCCATGTACGGGAGACGGGGGGCGCCGCTATGAGTGCACAGACCGCGGTGGCGAGTTTTCTGGACCAGACCGGCGCGATGGTGGCGTCGTATCTGGACGCCTGCGTGCACTGTGGCAACTGTGCGACGGCCTGTCACTTCTACGAGGCCAGCGGCGATCCGCGCCATACGCCTATCCACAAATTGCTGCCCCTTGCCAAGGCCTACCGACGCCACAAGGCGCCGTTTTCGAGCTTCAAGCGCGTGCTGGGGTTGGCCCCCGCCGAGGTGACCGAGGGCGAGCTGCAGGAATGGCAGGAGCTCATCTACGATACCTGCACCATGTGCGGCCGCTGTACGCTGGTGTGCCCCATGGGCATCGATATTGCGACGCTGGTGCATGTCTCCCGGCGGGGCATGGTGGCCGCAGGGCTGGCGCCGCCGGAGCTGATGGCGGTGGCCGAGCGCTCGCGGGACGAAGGCAGCCCCCTGGGGGTCACGCCCGAGAAGCTCAAGGAGCGCATCGAGTGGCTGCGGGATGAGTACGACGTGGAGATTCCCCTGGACAAGCCCAAGGCCCAGGTGCTGCTCACGGCCTCATCCATCGAAACCATGAAGTATCCACACTCCCTGGCTGCGATGGCCAAGATTCTCAACCATGCCGGTGAGGACTGGACCTTCTCCACCCGGGGTTACGAGGCCACCAACTTTGGCCTGCTGGCCGGTCACATCGACGTGAGTGAGACGATGGTGTGCCGCATTGTGGAAACCGCCGAAGCGCTGGGGGCGAAGCTGGTTATCCTGCCGGAGTGCGGCCATGCCTACGGCGCGTTGCGCTGGAGCGGTGCCAACATAATCGGTCGCGAGCTGCAGTTCGAAGTGCTGCAAATCGCTGAATATCTGGCCAAGCTCAAACGGGAGGGACGGCTGAAGTTGAGCCCATTGACGGAGTCGATCACGTTTCACGACCCGTGCCAGGTCGCCCGCCGGGGCGGGGCAACGGACGCGCCGCGGGAGGTGCTGGCCGGTTTCGCCCGGGACTTCCGGGAGATGGATCACGCCGGCAATGGCAACTGGTGCTGCGGCGGTGGCGGCGGGGTGAGCACCATCACCCGTGCGAACGACCTGCGCCACAAGACGTTCGAGATCAAGATGCGCCAGGTGGAGGGTACCGGGGCCGGCATGCTGGTCAGTTCCTGCGCCAACTGCCGACAGACTTTCGATGACGACAAGGCGTTCTATAACTGGGATCGCGATGTCGGGAGTCTGGTGGAGTTGGTGGCCGATCATCTGGTGCAGTAGTAGCGGCCCTCCGGATCGGACCCGGGCCAGCAGCGCAATACCGAGGGCGGCCGGTGGGTGTGGCGCGTGCCCGCCACGATCACAACCAATCCAGGGGGTGCAAACGGGGTACCGACGCAGTGCACCGTTGAGGGGATCTGTGGGACTACCCCGGCCGGAACCCGAATCCCGGCCGGGGTTTTTGTTGGAGAAATCGGAGGGAGAAATCGGAGGGAGAAATCGGGGACAGACCACGATTTCCAAGCCCCCAACGACAGTCAAGACAATTTAGATGAGGGAGGAAATCGTGGTCTGTCCCCAATTTCCTGAGGTTGGTGTCTGGCTGTTGCTGATGACTGTTGCGGTGCTGGCCCATGGGGCGCCCGCAGGCGGGACATGGCAGCGGGCCATCCGGACATCTGACCTGGGTACCATAGAGCGCTTGATGGCAGCGGGCGCGGACGTGAATCAGGCGACGGCTGCCGGCAAGACAGCACTCATGGCGGCCGCAGGGAAGGGCGACTACACGCTGGCGGCCCGGCTGGTGGCGGCGGGTGCGAGTGTCACCGCGCGTAATCGCAACGGCGGCACGGCCCTCATGTACGGCGCCGTGGGGGGTAATGCGCCGCTGATCCGGCTGCTGCTCAAGCACGGTGCGTCGGTTGATGCTGTGGCCGCCAATGGCTGGTCGGCCCTGACCCTGGCCGCGGTGAAAGGGCACCTGCCGGTTGTCGATCTGTTGCTGTCCCGCGGCGCGGACCCGACGGTTCGCGATGTCTATGGATGGACCGTACTCATGCGTGCGGTGGGCGCGAACCGTGCGGCGGTGGTACGCCGCCTGCTGGCCACCGGCAAAGTGGATGTGAATGCCGCCGACGAGCAGGGAGAAACGGCACTTCATCACGCGGTGATGAATGCCAATCCCGCCATGGCCCGTCTGTTGGTGGCGGCCGGCGCCCGGGTGGATGTCAGGGACAGTCGCCATCGGACACCGCGCACACTGGCGCTCGAGTCGGGGCAGACTGAACTCGCCGCCTGGCTCGCCGAGGTCGCGGCCCGGAGGAAACCGGGGACAGGAAACCGGGGACAGACCACGATTTCCCCCGGGAATTGCCCTGACTGTCGTTAGTGCCTGGAAATCGTGGTCTGTCCCCGATTTCTTCAGCACAGGATGCGATTGCGCGTGTAGTCGGCCAGCGGCACCACCGCCGATGCGTCCGCCACTTGCTGCCGGATATCGCTGGTTTCGTACTCCAGCGCCAGGTGAAAGCCGAACTTGTCGAAGAATCGCTCGAACAGCACCGCGCCCTGGGTACCGGTGGCGTAGAGGGCGTCGTCGGCGCGATCGTACTCCAGGCGGATAGTCGCCAGAGGATCCGGGGCCGGACCGCCCAGCACCCTGGCGCCGTCGGTGGCGTCGTACACGCTGTTTACCGAGCAACAGTAGATGATGTGGGCCTTGCGGGCGCTGTGTTGTTCCTTGTTCACAAAGGCCGTCGGTCCGGGGCGATAGTTGATGAAACTGACCTGGCGTGCCGGATAACTCATACGGTGGGAGCAGATGGCGGAGAAGGCGACAATTGCGTCGTGGGGGCCTACGCCGCCCGGCCAGCGGTAGGAATGGCCGGTGTCCGTTGTCAGGGTGTCCGGCCGGGCAGGCTCGCCCAGGTTCAGCAGGAAGCAGGGAGTGGTGACATATGGGTAGTGGAAGATGTAGTTCACCCCCACATGCAGGTCGGCCGCCCGTAGCACGGCGCCTCGACCGTCCACCAAGCGCACGCGGGCGTAGCGGCGTAGCGGGCCTTGCGGTGCCGCCTGCAGGCACGGCGGCAGACCGGCGGCTGCGGCGGTCGACAGGCACAGCTTTACGAAACGTCTGCGGTCGAGTCCTTTCTGTCTGGCCATGACTCCCCCCACATCAACCGGATGGTTCCGTTCTCACCAGATAGTCCGTCAGGGCGATGCGTCGCGGACCTTGGCCGGCCACCTCCACCACCAACGCCCCTTCGGCGTCGATCTCCGCGGCGGTACCGCTGACGGCACCGCCGTCCAGTGCAACGCGGACATGCTCGCCCATACCGCTGGCCCTTTGCAGCCAGGCGGCCCGCACCGGCTCGAAACCTTCTTCGGCCCAACGGTTGATCCAGCCAAGAAAATGCCGTGCGAAATGCTCCAGCACGTCAACGGACGAAGTCCGGCAATCGCCTTCCTGTTCCACGCTGGCGGCGGCAAAGCCCAGGGCCGGCGGCGGCTGTACGATGTTCACGCCGACCCCAAGCACGCACCACGGCGCCTGGTCGTTGAAAACGGGACCCATGTTGAGCCAGACCTTCCCCGCCTTGCCTTCGTTGAGCAGCACAGTGCCGGGCCATCGGTAGTTGAGACGGGTCATGGGGGAAACGATGTCCGCCAGCGCCGCTCCCAGGCTCACGGCCGCCACCATGACCAGTTCCGTTGCGGTGGAGACGCGCGTTTCCGGGCGCAGGATCAGGGCACAGAGCAGCCCCCCGGGGGGCCCCAGCCAGCCGGCCTGGTGGTCTGCGCGTCCGGCTGTCTGTCGGTGCGCCCACACCAGGGTGCCTTCATCGGCTCCCTGCCCGGCAAGGCGTATCGCCTCGGCGCACACATCCGGGGTGCCTTCCAGGGTCACCAGCTCGTAAAGTGGCGGCAGGTCGGCCGAACGGGTCATGGTATAAACGCGATTTAAGCAGGCTCCCGATAGCCAAAAGTCTAGCTCATGGCAGCGTCTGATGGCCTGATCGACGGCACGCTTGACGTTGTGGGCCTCCTGTACAGTCGTGCGGGCAGGGAATGATTGGTAAGGTTCTGACGTCAAACCCGACAGACAGAGTGACTGAGATCGCCGCATTGGGCGGCGGGTTGGCGGAACCCATTGAAACTGCAAGGAAGGGTGCTCATGGTAAACAGGCGCTGGTTGACGGTGGTAGCGGCAATGCTGATTGCCGTGATGCAGACGACGGTAGCGGCGGCCGCTGGAAAGCCGGCCCATTCCGATGCCGGCGGCATCTTCGCCACTCTTTCCAAATTGAACTGGGTCCAGCAAGGCCAGGGCGCCCGACTGATGTATGTCTTCATCGACCCCAACTGCCCCTACTGCCACAAACTGTACATGGAACTGCAGCCCAAGATCGGCCCGGAGCATCTGACGGTGCGCTGGGTCCCACTGGGGATTCTGACCACCACCAGCGCCGGCAAGGCGGCCGCCATCCTGGGTGCCAAGGACCGTGCCGCCGCCCTGAAACTCAACGAATCCCACTACGTCCGGGGGCAGGGGGGAGGCATTCAGGAAGCGCTTCCCGACGAGCATGTGTCCGACGAGTTGAAGGCCAATCAACACGCCTGGTCGCAGACCGGGGCGACCGGGGTGCCTACCATCATTTTCCGCGATCAGTCGGGTCATCCCACCATGGTGCAGGGCGGTCCGACACCGGATCAGCTCAAGGAACTGCTCACCCACGTCCACTGATTGCGCCGGCGTTCGGTAACCGCCCGACTGGGGCGCTCGGGCCGAGCGCTCCAGAGTTCGACGGGCAACTCCCGCAGAAGTCTTCCACAACCCGCACTGGCAGAGGCGATCGGGCAATACACAAACGCCTTGTCGCCGATCCGGCTCCGGCGGTGTCCCATCCACGGCTGGTGCCCGGCCACAGTCTGTAAGGTTGCCCGTGGCGCGGCGACTAACGGTCGAAAGAGCAAAGATCGCGGCGGAAGAGGGCAGTGCTTCGCCTTGGCGCGGACGGCTCCGGCCGGCCGTTGACCGGCACGCGCTGCGCCGGCCGGGGGAGAGGTCGTGATGGGTATGACAGCAACGATGGCTGCGGTTTGGCACCGGTCCGCTCAATGGCTTGATCGCGCCTCGCCGGTGGCCGACCTGGCAATACGGCTATGGGTGGCCCATGTCTTCTTTCAGGCGGGACTGACCAAAGTCCAGAGCATGTATTCCACGGTCGGGTTGTTCACCTATGTTTACCATGTGCCGCTGCTGCCGCCGGAGGTGGCTGCCTATCTGGGTACGGCCATCGAGCTGAGCCTGCCGGTACTGCTGGCCCTGGGGTTGGCGGGCCGTGTCAGCGCCGGGATACTCTTCGTGTATAACATCATCGCGGTCGTTTCCTATCCGGGGTTGAGTGCAGACGGCATCGAGTTGCACGTGATGTGGGGAATCATGTTGCTGGCGACGTTTCTGCACGGCCCGGGAAGCCTGTCCCTGGATTCCCTGCTGGGCCGGCTCTACCGTCGGTGGCGCTGCGATGGGCCGCAGGTGACCGGTTCTTGAGGCGGTGGTGACGGACAAATCGCCGCTTACCCGTGCCACGCAGCGCCTGGCGGGACACTGACGGTGCCGGCGGCACCAACTGCACACCGGGCCGGGTGTCTGGAGTCCGGCTTTGCCGATAACGCGTACGCCGGTCTGAGGGTCGGCGTTGTCCGTCGGGGGACGGGGTTTCTATCGGCCGGCAGAGCGGTGCCCCATCGCTCCGCCCAGCACCGTGTATAACCCGTCTATCGTCCGAGCCTCACGGGGTTGATCCTCATCAATGCGCGGTTGCCGGTATCTCTGGTAGCGTACCACTCGTATTCAGCGCGTTTCAGAAGAACGCTCAGCCCATGGACTGGGGCCTGTTCATCAGCGCGGCAGACGGGTCCCGAGGCTTAGGTCATGTCCACACACAAAGTAGCGGGAAGCAATCCACTGGTGGGTGCCGTCGTCGGCGACACCGTCGGTAACGTCTGTTCGGTAATAGAAGCGCTGGAACTGATCGACGTCACCAAGGCCGATGGCTCGCCAATCGATGAAACCGCTCTTTGGGGCGTTCGCGCGGTGCTGGAATGCGTGGTCGATGCGTTGCGATATGAAATGGACAATTATGAGAATCGGGCAGGAACACTCTGCAGAACCCTCAGCCGTTCCCATGGGGGCTCGCTGATAGCCCATCCCGGTCAACTGCGGGTCGGGCTTGCGCGTAATCTGCTCGAGGTGCAGCGCTGGATCGATGACATCTCTTCAGCCTGTGCGCAGGCCACGACGGATACGACGAACTGACCTGCCAGGCTCGCCGACGGAGTCGCTACCGGCTCCTGCCGAAACTACGAACTCTCCAATTTTGCGACCCGGTCCCCATGGCAGGGGGCGTGGTGCTGCAGCAATGCCGGGCGGGGCGTATTCACCGCCGCTCAGGGGCGATGCTGGTCGGGTTCCTCGCGTAGCCGGGCCAGGATGCGATCCCGGGCGGCCGCGTCGAGCGTCGCCGGGCCATGGGCGTGATCGAGCCGGCGCAGGGTTCGCCGGAGCCAGTCCAGTTGGCGGGCGTAGGGACGGCATGCCTTGCAGATCAGCAGGTGAATGCGAACCGGCAGACTGCGTCTGGGCGGCGTCGGTTGATCCTGTTCCTCGGACAGCAGCAGAGATACCTCGCGGCAGTTGGGCAGTCCCATCATGATCGGCGTTCCCCTTTCTTGAACCAGCCGTTTTCCACGCACTCGCGGATCCGCAGCCGGGCGCGGTGCAGGAGCACATAGAGGTTGTTGTCGGATATCTTCAGCAGCTCGCAGACCTCCCGGCTTGTGAGTGCCGACAGTTCCCGGGCGATGAAGCCGTCCCTCAGCCGTTCCGGCAAGGCTTCGATGCAGTCGCTGAGCACCAGCCAGAAGGCTTCCAGCTCGACCTGGGTGAGCGGATCGCTGCCCCAGCGGGCGGGCCGGATGCGCCAGTGCCCGGTGTCGTCGAACCAGCGGTCGAGATCGTCCTGTTCACCGTCCGCGGCAATGCGTGTGGCGAGATTCTCCTGCTGGCCCTGGTCCCGGTAATGGTCCCGGATCTTGTTCTTGAGTATCCCCACCAGCCAGGTGCGTTCGCTGGAGTCGCGGCGGAATCCGTCACGGCTGCGCCACGCTGCCAGCAGGGTTTCCTGCACCAGGTCCTCGGCGATGTCGCGACGGCTGGTGCGCAGCAGCGCGAACCGGAACAGAGCGTCGCCGTGTTCGGTCAGCCAGCGTTCCGGGTCCAGATCCACGCCTTCTCCTTCGGTGCCCCAGGTGCTTGTCCGTGGCAGCATACCATAGCGCGCGGGCGGCACGGTCCGGAGGCAGGTGGCCGCGGCCACCAAGAGCCAAGAAAATGCGCCACGGAAAACACGGAATCCACGGAAGCAAATAGTTGTCGACACGGAAGTGTCTGCGGGTACGGACCAATAGCCTGCTGCGGTGTGCCGCGCCACAAACCCGCCTTTCTCACTTCCGTGGATTTCGTGGCTCCCCCGGAAGAATGAATGCGCCACCGAAGGCCTCGTAGCGCAGGGAAGCCCGACAGCGCTGCTGTGCCTGGTCCGTCGCGGTTACGGAACTTCGGCGCGCTGGTCTCAGTACATGCGGTGGCGGAACAGCCAGCCGGCGAGTGTCAGGCTGACGAGCGCGACGATGGCCATGGGCCACAGTTGGGGAACGAGCACGTGGAACGGCGTGCCCTCCAGAAACACGCCCCGCAGGATGACCATGAAGTAGCGCATGGGGTTGACCAGCGTGATGTACTGCACGGCCACGGGCATGTTCGCGATGGGGGTCGCGAAGCCGGACAGGATGATGGCCGGTACCAGGAAAAGGAACGCCCCCAGCAGACCCTGCTGCTGGGTAACGGCCATGGAGGAAATCATCAGCCCCACCCCGATCGCCGACAGCAGGAACAGCCCCACACCCGCATAGAGGGTCAACAGGGAGCCGCGCAGGGGAACGTCGAACCACAATACCGTCACAGCGATGATGACGGTGGCCTCGACCGCGCCGATGATGAGACCGGGCAGAGCCTTGCCGATCAGGATTTCCACCGGCCGCAGGGGTGTGACCAGCAACTGGTCGAAGGTGCCCTGTTCGCGTTCGCGGGCGACGGACAAGGCGGTGACCAGCATGGTAACCACCAGGGTGAGCAGTCCGATGATGCCCGGCACGATGAACCACTGGCTGCGCAGGTTGGGGTTGAACCAGGCGCGGGTCACCAGGTGCACGGGTGGCTGGGCCAGGCCGTGGTCGGCGCTCCATTGGCGATTGAACTGGGTGACGATGCTGCGCACGTAGTTCAATACCAGCATGGCCGTGTTGGAGTTGCGCCCGTCCACGATCACCTGCAGTTGGGCGGGCTGCCCCAGGGCCAGATGACGGCCGAAGCGGGGCCCCACATGCAACACCACCATGGCGCGCTTGTCGTCGATGACGGGGCGGATCTGCCCGTCGTGGCTGATGGTCGCCACCTGCTGGAAGTTCGCCGAGCCCTGAAAGCGGGCCAGCAGATCGCGGGCCGCGGCACCGCCGTCCTCGTTGTACACGGCGTAGGGTACGTTGGACAGGTCGAAGGTCGCCGCATAGCCGAACACCAGCAGCTGGATGATGGGCGGTCCGATGATGACGAACCGGCTCTTCTTGTCTTTGAGCAGAGCCAGGAACTCCTTGACCATTAAAGCGAGGATTCGTTGCCACATAGGTCAGTCAAGCCAGCCCTAGTCGAGTCGTTTGCGGAACAGGCGCCGGCTGGCCCCCATCAGCACCGCGGCCATGATCACCAGCGCTAGGGCGTTGGGCAGTATCACCGACCAGATGTCCCCGGCAAGAAACAGGGTCTGCAGTTGGGCCACGAAGTAGCGGGCCGGGATGACGTGGGTGAGCAGGGCGACGACCCGGGGCATGCTGTTGATGTCGAAAATGAACCCGGAAAGGATGAAGGCGGGCAGGAAGGTGACGATGATGGCCACCTGGCCGGCCACGAACTGGTTCTTGGCGGCCGTGGAGATCACCATCCCCATACCCAGGGCCACCAGCAGGAACAGGGACGCGCAGGCGAACAGCACCCAGAACGAGCCGCGCAGGGGTACATGGAACAACCACACGGCCATGGCCACCGACAGGGCCATGCCGCCGGTGCCCAGCAGGAAATAGGGAATCACCTTGCCCAGCAGGATCTCGCGCACGGCCACCGGCGTCACCATCAGCGCTTCCATGGTGCCCCGTTCCCATTCCCGGGCCACCACCAGGGCGGTGAGCAGGGCGCCGATCAGGGTCATGATGACCGCGATCAGCCCCGGCACCAGGAAGTTGCGGCTGCGCAGCTGGCTGTTGAACCAGACCCGCTGCTGCACTTGTACGGGCTGCGCCAGGGGCTGGCCGCGGGCCTGGGCCTGGTGCTGCAGCCACTGGCTCCAGACACCTTCCACATAGCCCGAGACGATGCGTCCGTTGTTGGCGTCCACGCCGTTGACGAGTACCTGTACGGGGGCGCCGCCGGCGGTGCGCAACCGGCGGCCGAAATCGGAACGGATGCGGACGATGCCGTCCACTTCGCCCGCCAGCAGCGCCCGCTGAGCGACATGCATGTCGGGCAGGCGCACGGGCGAGAAATACCGGGAGTGCTCGAAGGCGCCCACGAAGTCAGCTGTCTCGGCGGTAGGATGGTCCACCACGATGGCGATGGGCACATGTTCGGCGTCCAGGGAGACGCCGTAGCCGAACAGCAGCAGCAGGACCACCGGCATCACGAAGGCGATGGCGATGCTGCTGGGATCCCGCAGGATCTGCAGGAACTCCTTGCGCACCAGCCCGCGCAGCCGCTGTCCGCCGCCGCCGCGGGCTTCGACAGCCGTCGGGGTGTGGGGCTGCTCAGCCATGACCGGCAGCCGGGGATTCGATCAGGTGGATGAAGGCGTCCTCCATGGTGGGATCCGGCTGCCCGGCGGTGCGGGCGCCGGCCTTGATCTCGGCGGGGGTGCCCAGGGCGAGAATCTCACCGGCGGACATGATGGTCACCCGGTCGCAGTACTCGGCTTCCTCCATGAAATGGGTGGTCACCAGCACGGTCACGTGGGCCTCGGCCAGGGCGTTGATGCGACGCCAGAACTCGCGCCGTGCCAACGGGTCCACGCCGGAGGTCGGCTCGTCCAGAAACAGGATGTCGGGCTCGTGCATCAGGGCGCAGGCCATGGCCAGGCGCTGTTTGTAGCCCAGGGATAGATCGGCGCTGACGGCATCGGCCAGCGGCTGCAGCTCGAACTGTTCCAACGCCCAGGCGATGCGCGTGGCGCGCCGGTCACGGGCGAGCCCGTAGGCGCGGCTGAAGAATTCCAGGTTCTGCCGCACGCTGAGGTTGCCGTACAGGGAAAACTTCTGGGACATGTAGCCGATCCGTCCGCGGGCCGCCGCCCGGGCCTTGCGCAGATCGACGCCGGCGACGGTGAGTTTGCCCTCGGTGGCGGGCAGCAGTCCGCAAAGCATCCGGAAGGTGGTGGACTTGCCGGCGCCGTTGGCCCCCAGCAGCCCGAAGATCTCGCCCCGGTTGACCGAGAACTCCACACCCTTGACGGCGTAGAAATCCCCGAAGCGGCGGCTGAGGTGATGGACCTCGATGACCGGCGCGCCGCTTTCGGCGCCGCCGGCGCCATGCTCGGCGACGGTGAAATCGCGTTGGCCGCCATCGGCTTCCCGCTGGCGGGCGCCCAACAGGGTGACGAAGCTGTCCTCGAAGCGCGGCGCCACCGGCTGCACCGTGACTCCCTGGGTGGCGGGCAGCAGGGTGTCGGCCGAGGGTGCCGCGCCTTCGACAGTCACGATGCGTACCGCTTCGCCCTGGATGATGGCATCGGTCACATCGGCGTTCCGGGACAGGCGCTGCTGGAGCGCCCGTTTGCTCATGGCACCGGAATTCACCAGAAAAGTACGTCCCCGCAGCTCGGCGCTGAACTCGTCCGGCGGACCCTGGCCCAGCAGCTCGCCGTCATGGAGCATCAATACGGCGTGACAGCGCTCGGCTTCGTCCAGGTACGCGGTACTCAGCACCACGGTCATGCCCGCGTCCTGCACCAGGCGGTAGACGATGGACCAGAGCTCCCGGCGCGAGACCGGATCCACCCCCACCGTCGGCTCGTCCAGCAGCAACAGGCGGGGCGGGCGCACCAGGGTGCACGCCAGGCCCAGCTTCTGCTTCATGCCCCCGGACAGGCGGCCCGCCAGCCGGGCGGTGAACGGACCCAGGCCGGTCATCCCCATGAGCTCGTCGTAGCGCGCTTTGCGGGCGCCCTTGGGGACGCCCTGCAGATCGGCATACAGGTCCAGGTTTTCCTGCACGGTGAGGTCTTCGTACAGCCCGAAGCGCTGGGGCATGTATCCGAGGCGCGCCTGCACCGCCAGCGCGTCCCGGGTGGCGTCCAGGCCCAGAGCCGTGATCCGGCCTTCGTCCGGCAGCAGCAGCCCGGCCGCCAGGCGCATCAGCGTGGTCTTGCCGGCCGCGTCCGGACCGATGAGTCCGGTGACCTGGCCGTGGCGGGCGGCCAGAGTGACTCCCCGCAGGGCCTGGATGGTGCGTTTGCCGGCCAGGAAGGTCTTGCTGACCCCCTCGAAGCGCAGCGCGATGTCGTCGTCGGCGCCGGGCGCGCCGCCGGGCGGTTGCGGCTGAAGCGCGGACGCGGCCATCAGTCGCCGTTGCAGGGCTTGGGCGCGGCACCCGTGGCGGCGGCGCCCGCCGCCGGCAGCTTCACGGTCACCGTGGCCGGCATGCCCAGGCGCAGCTGGTCGCGGGGATTGCACACGAACACGCGCACCTGATACACGAGATGGGTGCGCACTTCGGTGGTCTCCACGGATTTGGGGGTGAACTCGGCGGTGGGGGAGATGTAGCCGATCCAGCCCCGGTATCGGGTGCCCGGGAAACTGTCAGTGGTGACCTCGGCCGCCATGCCCGGGTGAATCTTGCCCAGGTCCGGCTCGGATACATAGGTCCTGACCCACATGGGATTGGTCAACGCCAGGGTATACACGGGCCGCTGGGGCGAGGCCATGTCGCCCGGCTCCAGGATGCGGTCGCGGATGATACCCGCTGAGGGCGCGTACAGCCGGGCGTCGTGCAGGGCCCGGCGGGCCAGGGCCAGCTGCGCCTGGTCCGCCTTCAGGGTGGCCTTGGCCGCCACGATATCTTCCTTGCGGGGACCGGCCACGGCCAGGGCGAGGGCCTGGCGGGCGGCGTCTTCGCGGGCGCTGGCGGCATCCGCGTTGGCGCGGGCGTCGTCGGCCTGCTGCCTGGAGGCGAGGTTCTGTTTGTGCAGCCGTTCGAGGCGCCGGGCGTTGCGCTCGGCGTTGTCGGCCTCCACCCGGGCCGCCTGCAGGTCCGCCCGTGCCTTGCGGATATCCTCGGGGCGCGTACCGGCTTCCAGGCGTTGGACGACAGCCTGCTGGGCGGCGGCCTGGGCCTGGGCCCGTTCCACCCCATAGGTCAGCCGATCAGTATCCAGGGTCCCGAGCAACTGCCCCTTCTTGACATGGTCGCCTTCCAGGGCGTCCAGGGACGCGATGCGCTCGCTGTCATTGAAGGCCAGATCCACCTGACGCAGATCCACGTTGCCATACAGCGTCAGGTGAGTGGCCGGCGCCTCGTTGTTGTGACTGCGCCATTGCCAGATCCCGAAGCCGATGGCGATGATCGCCACCAACAGCACCACACCGCGTGCGATCTTTTTCTTGTTCGCCATTCACGCTCCTGCTGTCGCTGCGCCCGGGGTCTGCTATCCAATTGCGGGCGGGGCTCGTTGGCCCTTCGAGACTGATGTTCCTCATTATACCCAGGGGGGCGCCCCGTGCGTTGCACGCGGCGTGGCCCCGCCGTCCGGGTGCGCCGGAGGGCGTCAGCGACGTACCCCGCCGGGTGCTGCGTAGCTGTCCAGCACCTGCAGGTAGTTGGCGCGCTCGAACGCGGCCGGGTCGGGTGCATGCCGATGACTGATGCTGCCTTTCATCTGCCGGACCGAATCGTATTCATGCAGCTCCAACCATTGGGTGATGCCGTCGAGGATGGTGGTCAGGCGGGCGGCACCGTGGGTCAGCAGGGCGCTGCACAGGTGGACGACGTCGGCGCCCGCCAGCAACAGTTTGATGGCGTCCTCATCGGTATGCACGCCGCCTGTGGCGGCCAGTGACACGCCGACCCGGCCGTGCAGAATGGCGATCCAACGCATGCGCAGCAGCACCTCATGGGAGTTGGAAAGCTGAAGACGCGGCACGACCTGCAGAGTCTCCAGGTCGATGTCGGGCTGATAGAAACGATTGAACAGGGCCACGCCGTTGGCGCCTGCCCCGTGGAGGCGCTTTACCAGGTGGCCCACAGCGCTGAACTGGGACGAGAGCTTTACGGTGATGGGTATGTCCACGGCACTGCGAAGTTGGCGCAGCAGGTCCACGTAGCGGTCCTCTACCGCGGCGCCGGTCTCATCCGGGTCGGCTGCGACGTAGTACACATTCAGCTCCAGGGCGTCGGCCCCGGCCCCGGCCAGCTCACGGCCCTGCTCTACCCAGCCGTCGGTGGAGACGCCGTTCAGGCTGGCGATGACCGGGATGTCTAGGGCGTTCTTGAGGGCGGTGAGCTGCCCCAGGTAGGCGTCCAGTCCGCTCTGGTAGCGGTCCGGCAGCGGCAGGAAGCTGTCCGCCTCCGCGTGGCCGATGTCCTGATGGTGCAGGAAACGTTCGATCTGGTGCTGCTCCTGCAGCAGCTCCTCCTCGAACAGCGAGTACATCACCAGGGCGGAGGCGCCGGCGTCCTCCAGGCGGCGGGCCGAGTCCAGGTCCCGGCTCAGCGGCGACGCGGAGGGTACCAGCGGATTGGCAAGCTTCAGCCCCAGATACTCGGTCCCCAGGTCCATGTCTCAGTCCTCGGAAGCCGGCGGCGCGCCGGCTGTGTTGTCATCGTTTTCCCAGGCCAGCTGGGCGAGCTGCTCGTAGCGGTGGAAGCGCTCGCGCACCTCCGCCTGGGATTGTTCCAAAAAGTGTTCGGCCGCGTCGGGATGGGAGCGCCAGAGCATGTTGAAGCGGGTCTCGTTGCGGATGAACTCCCGGTAGGGCACGGCCGGCGCCTTGGAATCCAGATGCAGTGGATTCTTGCCCTGCTGCGCCCGTCTCGGGTCGTATCGGAACAGCGGCCAGTGGCCACTCTGCACCGCCAGCTGCTGCTGGACATGGTTGTGGGCCAGCTCGTAGCCGTGGGCGATGCAGGGGGCATAGGCGATGATCAGGGACGGGCCGTCGTAGCTCTCGGCGTCCAGGAAAGTGCGCAGGGTCTGCACGTCCTTGGCGCCGTAGGCCACATGGGCCACGTACACGTTCTCGTAGGTCATGGCGATGCGGGCCAGGTCCTTCTTGGCGGTGGGCTTGCCGCCGGCGGAGAACTTCGCCACTGCACCCCGGGGCGTGGCCTTGGAGGTCTGGCCGCCGGTGTTGGAGTAGACCTCCGTGTCCAGCACCAGCACGTTGACGTTGCGCCCGGAGGCGAGCACATGGTCCAGCCCGCCGAAACCGATGTCGTAGGCCCAGCCGTCGCCGCCCACGATCCACACGCTCTTGCGGCACAGGTTTTCCGCCAGGGCGGTGAGCGCCCGAGCCTCGGGGGTGTCCATTGCGGCCAGCTTGGCGCGCAGCGCGTCGACACGCAGGCGCTGCTCGTGGATGCCCGCTTCGCCGCCTTCGTCGGCGCCGAGGATGGCGTCGGCAAGCTCGGTGCCCACGGCATCGCGCAATCGGGTCAGCAGCTCCCGGGCGTACTCGGCCTGCTTGTCCACGGCGATGCGCATGCCGAACCCGAACTCGGCATTGTCCTCGAACAGGGAGTTGGACCAGGCCGGCCCCCGGCCCTCGGCGTTGGCAGTCCAGGGCGTGGTGGGCAGGTTGCCGCCGTAGATCGACGAGCAGCCGGTGGCGTTGGCCACCAGCATGCGGTCGCCGAACAGCTGGCTGGCCAGCTTGATGTAGGGCGTCTCCCCGCAGCCTTCGCAGGCGCCGGAGAATTCGAACAGCGGTTGCAGCAGCATCGAGCCCTTGAGGGTGGTTTCCTTGGCCTGGCGGCGGTCGTATTCCGGCAGTCCCAGGAAGAACGCCCAGTTGTTCCGCTCCTGATCCCTAAGGGGCGGCTGGGGCGCCATGTTCAGGGCCTTGTGGCTGACGTTGGACTTGTCCCGGATGGGGCAGATGTCCACGCACAGGCTGCAGCCGGTGCAGTCCTCCGGCGCCACCTGGTAGCTCATGTGCATGCCCGGGGGGTAGTCCTTGCCCAGGGCCGGTACATGCTTGAAGGTGGGCGGCGCGTCGGCGGCCAGCTCGGCAGGGAACAGCTTGCTGCGGATGACGCCGTGGGGGCACACGAAGGCGCACTTGCCGCATTGGGTGCACAGGTGTTCGTCCCATACCGGGATTTCCAGCGCCAGGTTGCGCTTCTCGAAGGCGGCGGTGCCCAGGGGGAAGCTGCCGTCGGCGGGCATCAGGCTCACCGGGATGGCATCGCCCCGCCCGGCGATCAACTCGCCGGTGAAGCGGCGTACGAACGCCGGCGCGTCGGCGGGCACCGGCGGGCGTTTTTCGATGTGGCTGGTGGCGGCGTCGGGAATCTGCACCCGGTGCAGATTGGCCAGGGTCTGGTCGATGGCCCGGAAGTTGAACTCCACGATGCGCTTGCCCTTGCGCCCGTAGGTCTTCTCCACCGCCTGCTTGATGGCGGCGATGGCCTCGTCTCTGGGCAGGATGCCGGAGATGGCGAAAAAGCACGTCTGCATGATGGTGTTGATACGCTTACCCATGCCGCTGTCCTGGGCGACCCGGTAGGCGTCGATGGTGTAGAACTCGATGCCCTTGTCCAGGATCTGCTCCTGCATATGGCGGGGCAGGGTGGACCAGACCTGCTCGGGGGGCGCGGGTGAGTTGAGCAGGAACACCGCGCCGGGCGCGGCCTTGTCCAGCATGTCGTAGCGTTCCAGGAACACCGTCTGGTGGCAGGCCACGAAGCGGGCATCGCCGTCGCCGATCAGGTAGCTGGAACGGATCGGGCGCGGACCGAAGCGCAGGTGGGAGACGGTCACGGCGCCGGACTTCTTGGAGTCGTAGACGAAGTAGCCCTGGGCGTGCAGGTCGGTGCCTTCGCCGATGATCTTGATGGAATTCTTGTTGGCACTGACGGTGCCGTCCGAACCCAGGCCGTAGAACACGGCCTGGAACAGGCCTTCGTGGGCGTCGGTGCGGAACGCCGGGTCCCAGTCCAGGCTGGTATGGGAGACATCGTCCACGATGCCCACCGTGAAGTCGTTGCGGGGCGCATCGGCTGCCAGCATGTCGAACACGCCCTTGATCATGGCCGGGTTGAACTCCTTGGAGGACAGCCCGTAGCGCCCGCCTACCACCCGGGGCATGCGCGGAAAACGACTTTCACCGCCGGCGGCATCCTGGGCGACGGCGGTCAGCACGTTCTTGTACAGCGGCTCGCCGTCGCTGCCCGGCTCCTTGGTACGGTCCAGCACCGCGATGCGCTCGACGGTCGCCGGCAGAGCGGCCAGCAGGGCGCGGGGGTCGAAGGGCCGGTACAGGCGTACCTTCAGCACGCCGACCCGTTCGCCGTGGGCGTTGAGATGTTCGACGGTCTCGTGGGCGGCCTCCGCACCGGAGCCCATCAGTACCACCACCCGGTCGGCGTCCTCGGCGCCCACGTAGTCGAACAGCCGGTAAGCGCGACCCGTCAGGGCGGCAAAGCGGTCCATGGTCGCCTGGACCAGGGCCGGAAAAGCGGTGTAGTACGGATTGACCCGTTCCCGCCCCTGGAAGTACACGTCCGGATTCTGGGAGCTGCCCCGCAACTGGGGATGTTCCGGCGACAGGGCCCGTGCGCGGTATTCGTGTACGCGCTGGTCATCGACCAGGGCACGCACGGTGTCGTCGTCCACCGGGACGATCTTGGCCACTTCATGGGAGGTGCGGAAGCCGTCGAAGAAGTGCACCACCGGAATGCGCCCCTCCAGGGTGGCGGCATGGGCGATGAGGGCGAGATCGGTGGCCTCCTGCACCGAGCCGGAGGCCAGCAGGGCGAAGCCCGTGCCGCGGGTGGCCATCACGTCGCTGTGGTCGCCGAAGATGGACAGGGCCTGTACCGCCAGGGACCGGGCGGCGACGTGGAATACGCAGGGATTGAGCTCGCCGGCGATCTTGTACATGTTGGGGATCATCAGCAGCAGGCCCTGGGACGCCGTGAAGGTGGTGGTGAGGGCGCCGGCCTGCAAGGCGCCGTGGATGGCGCCGGCGGCCCCGCCCTCGCTCTGCATCTCCACGATATGGGGCACCGTGCCCCACAGGTTGGCCTGTCCCGCGGCCGACCAGGCATCCGCCCATTCCCCCATGGGCGAGGCCGGCGTGATGGGATAGATCGCGCAGACTTCGCTGACCCGGTGCGCGATGCGCGCGGCGGCTTCGTTGCCGTCTATGGTGACCGTAGCGGGCTTGCCCATGATGACCTCTTGGAGTCGTACCTTCGCCCCTGCCGATGTGCCCCGCAATCCGCCCCGATGGACGGATCGAGGATGCAATCGCCAGGGCACCGATGCTGATACCTTAACGAGCCCCCTCGGTGCTGTTGTTGACCCATATCAAATGTAGTCCCGGTTCTCGAACGCAGGGCACGCTATCCTTGCGCTGTGTCCCGGCCTTCCATGGGGTATGCGGATGTGGTCGATTCAGGGAATGGCCTTCGTTCCGGGGCGGGCCGGCGGCGTGGTCAGGCGTGGTCTCGTCGCGGCCGACGCAAATGCCGTCCTGGTACTGACCCACCATGAACTGTCGGGTCTGACGGGGCGTCCGGCGGGGCTGATAGTGGTGGACGGCGCTCCATTTTCCCACCGCATGTTGGGCTTGTTCCGGCGTTCCATTCCCACCGTACTGCTCACGCGCCAGCAGGCAACCGGCCTGGCCCCCGGAGCATCCGTTGAGTTGGACGGTGCGTTGGGGATGGTGGCAGAACCCGGCGGTCTGCCGCCGCCGCTTGCCGAACCGACGCCGGCGGGCCGGTCCGGCGCTGCAACGGCGGACGCTGAGACGGTGTACCTGCACGCCAGTGTGTCCGACGCGCGCGGTGCGCGGCTCGCTCTGGAACGGGGCGCCGGTGCTATCGGTCTGGTGCGTTCGGAACTGCTGGATGTGGGCGGCGATGCCCCACCCGATGCCGCAGCCTATGAAGCCAGCCTCGCGGCTCTATGTCAGACGGCGGCAGGCCTCGCGGTCACCGTGCGGCTGCCCGATTTTACTCTGGACAAGCAGCCGCCCTGGCTGGCCTTTCCGTCCCAGGCCGGCGGGCTTCTGGGTCAGCAGGGTTGCCGTCTTTATGGGCAGCCCCAGGTACGGTCGGTGCTGGTCGCAGTGCTGCAGGCCGTGGGACGGCTTGCGGTGGACCACCGGCTGGCGCTGCTGGTGCCCTATCTGACGTTTCCGGAGGAGTTCCGGCACTGGCGCCTGCGAATCGAGGACATTCTCTCCGTCCCGGTGCCCCTTGCTCCCATGGTCGAGACACCGGCGGCGGCGCTGGAGATGGCCCAGTGGTTGGAATTGGCCGACCGGGTGGCGGTGGGCTGCAACGATCTGATGCAGTGCCTGTTCGCGGTGGACCGGGACAACCCGCAACTCGTCCAATGGATGGAGCCCTATGCGCCGGCTTTATACCGGTTCCTGCGCCTGATGGCCCGCGCAGCCGGGGAAGGGAGGGCACGGATACAGCTATGCGGCCTGTTGCCGCAGCTTCCCGGTGTGCTGCCGGTCCTGATCGGGCTCGGGTACCGCGTCTTTTCCGTGGAACCGTTGATGGTTGCGCATTTGGCCCGCTGCGTTTCGTTGCTCGATGTCGAGGGGGCGCAAAGACTGGCGGAAGGCGTCTGTGCGGCGCCGGACGCGGCCGGCGTGCGGGCCCTGCTGGATCTGGGCGGGCGGGCCTGACATGGCGCGTGGAAAGCGCGTTGTATCCCGCTAGCCGGTATCCTCGAGATCCATTTTGAGCGCCAGCAGGTCCATCAGGTCCTTGAGGGCGATGATGCCCACCAGCCGATCCCGCTCCACCACCAGCAGGCGGCTGTTGCGGTTGCGATTCATCTTGGTCAGCGCTTCCACCGCGTCGGCGTCGGGCGGGACTGTGTTGTCGGCGCTGGCGGGCTGATAGATTTCCTTGACGGCGTGCAGTGCCCATTCGGCGCGGGGCACTTCGCGGGCCTGTTCCGGCGTCACCCAGCCGAGCAGGCGGGAGTCCTCCATGACCGGGAACATCTTGAAGTGATGCAGGTAGACGTAGTTCTCGATGAAGTCATGGATGGATATGGACGCGGGTACCGTGATGGGATCGCGTTTCATGAACCGGCTGACGGGCTCGCCTTTGAGCGTTTCGCGCATCAGCATCTGGCGGTAGGACATGTGGGCCGCCCCCCGCAGGAACATACCGATCAGGAACCACCACATACCGCCCACGAAGTTGCCCTGGAGCACCGACAGCACCCCCAGCACGATCATCACGATTCCGAAACCGGCGCCGATGCGGGCGGACAGTCGGGTGGCCCAGCGCAGGTTCGATTTCCAACCCCACAGCGCCGCCCGCAGCATGCGCCCGCCGTCGAGGGGAAAGGCGGGCACCAGGTTGAATATTGCCAGTACGGCGTTGAGGTACGCCAGGTACATCAGCACGCCGTTTATGGGTTCCGGCCAATGGGCAGCCGTGGCGAACTGGTACAGCCCATACAGCGCCACCGCCAGTACCACGCTCGCCAATGGGCCGGCCGCTGCCATGAGGAACTCGGTACGCGCGTTGGCGGGTTCGTCGTCCATTTCCGCCACTCCGCCGAAAATGAACAGGGTGATGCCCTTCATGGGCAGCCCGTGCCGGCGCGCCACCACCGAGTGTGACAATTCGTGAAACACGATGGACAGCAACAAGCCTATCGTGCCCGCCACGCCCATGGCCCAATAGGTGCGCCGGGCCAGATCGGTGTAGAAGTGGGGGAATACACCGGTGGCCAGCGACCAGGTGATGAGCACCGCGAGGATCAACCAGGTCAGATCCAACCTGACTTCGAAACCCAGGATACGAAACAGCGGATAGGATTTGCCAAACATGTCGTCGGAAACGCCTAGCGGTTGTTGGAATGGCTCTATGCGGCGCGGGTCGCCCCTATCTGTTCAAAGAATAGCACTCCCGCCGTAGCGAAACGCTCACCCGGACAGAACGGCGCATGAACTATACTTTCCTGCACTGGCTCGCAGAGCATCCGCCGATACCGGCGACAGGTCAAGGACATAGCAAATCGGTCGTCGCTGCCGGTATGGTGCTGATACCATTTCGATCTCTCGAATACCGAAGACTCTCTGCCTCCGGGCATTACCGGCGCGGGCGTCTGCCTGCGTCGTCCCCTGGACAATCGATTGCGGTCAGCACGTCGGTGCGACGGGGACAAGCAGGGGGGCGGTCGCGCGCCGGCCATAAGGATACTGATGACTGACAACGTTTCGGAGTATCAGCGCTTCACGCGTCGCATGCTCATCGCGGTCAGCGTGGTGGCGGCCATCTTTGGCTTGTTCGTCTTGTTGTGGCATCTGGCGGAAGTGTTGCTTGCGGTGTTCGCTGCGGTGTTGTTCGCCGTGTGGCTCGATGGCCTGGCACTGCTGGTTTCACAGCGCACCCGGATTGGTCGTGGCTGGGCGTTGCTGATGGTTATCTTGGTGCTGCTGGTGGGGATCGGGTCCTTCGGCATGCTGGCCGGCACGCAGGTCAGTGACCAGTTGTCGCAATTGGGACAGCGGGTTCCGATTGCGCTGGACCAGCTCAGGTCGCTGGTGGACGCCAATTCCTGGGGCCATGACCTGCTGGCCCGCATACCGGCGCCCAGGGACTGGGTGCCCTCCGACAAAGACATACTGGGTCAGCTTTCCGGCGTGTTCTCCACCGCCATAGGCACCTTGGTCAACGCCGTCATCGTGGTGCTCATCGGGTTCTATCTGGCCATCAAACCGAAGCAATACGTGGACAACGTCGTCCGTCTGTTGCCCACCGGCAAGCGGCCCCGCGGTCGCCAGGTGCTTCACTATCTGGGCCATGCTCTGCGCTGGTGGCTGGTGGGTCGTATGGCCGCCATGGCAGTAGTCGGTGTGCTCACGGGAGTGGCCCTGTGGCTTGCCGGTACCCCGTTGGTGCTGGCGCTGGCTCTGATTGCCGCGCTGCTGTCGTTCGTGCCGTTCGTCGGACCGGTCATGGCGGCGGTGCCGGCAGTGCTCATCGCCTTCCTGCAGAGTCCTTTTCATGCGCTCTATGTGCTCGGCATCTATACGGTCGTGCAATTCGCCGAAGGCAATTTCATTACGCCGATGATCCAGGAGCGGGCGGTGTCCCTGCCGCCCGCCGCCTTGTTGACTGCGCAGCTGCTGATGGGGGTCCTGTTCGGGGTATTCGGCATCGTGCTTGCGACGCCCCTGGCGGTGGCGATCATCGTGCTCGTTCAGATGCTATACGTAGAGGACGTGCTGGGCGACCATGTGGAAGTGTTGGGGGAGCGCCACCGCGCACTTTAGCAGGGCTCTGGAACCTCTCTCAAAATCGTGGGTCGCCCATCGAGTCAAGGCGCGGGCTACGCGAGGGGTGTGGTTTTCACGGGTCGATGAGTACCGCCGCGCGATCCGGAACGCAGGATCGGCGGGCGAGACGCATTTTCAGACGGGTTCCAACAAGGACGGAGTGGGGTCATGGATTACATCCTGGAACATCTTGCCATCGGGGATGCGGTGGAAGGCGCTGCGCCCCCGGCCGGTATTACCGCGGTGCTATGCGTGGCCGAAGAGCTCGATCTGCCGGCCGGGTTTTCGCCGGCGCGCAAGGTGCCGATTACCGACATGCAGCCTATTCCCCCGCACCAGCTTGCGGAAGGGATCAACTGGATCGGGCGTTATATCGACGAACAGACCATCCTGGTGTACTGCAACAGCGGGGTGGGGCGTGCCTCGTCGGTGGTGGTGGCGTTCCTGTGCCTGAGGCGTGGCATGGGGTTCGGCGAAGCGGTGCAGTGGGTCGCCGAACGCCGGCCCTACATGTCCACCCTGCCGGCGCTTATCACCAGCATCGCGCAGGTCGCGGAAGGTCCCGATGGCGGGACCTGATGCCGCTGGATTGAACCGGCGGCATCAGTCCGGTTTCCTGGGACTCCGGCGCTCAGCTCTGGGGGCGGCTCTCGCCGCAGGTGTTGATACCCACCAGACGGTTCAGGGGGCAGAAGCGTACCAGGGCCGTAATGAGCAGGATGGCGCCGACCACGAAGGCCGCGGTCTGCCAGGCGCCGCTCATGGGTATCAGGAAGCCGATCACCAGCAGGGCGATACCGACAAGTATTCGCACGATGCGGTCTGCGCCGCCCACATTGCAGTTCATGACGGCGGCCTGTCCAGCAGCGGCATGTCGCCCCGACGAACCATGTGTACGATCAGGTCTCCGCGTCCGGGATGGCGCGCGTTGACGTCCTCCAGGCACTGAGGCGGCTGGTGGGCCGCAGCCGACAGCAGCACTTCCAGTTCGCCCAGATCCACTTTGGGTTCGGTCAGATCCGCGGCCCGGGGGTTCTCCAGATAGCCCACGTTCCAGAACATGCGCGGATGCCACATGTGGCGCTGCACGTCCGGGTTTCCCATGAGTTCCACACAACGCTGATTCACGCTTTCGTTGTCCATCGGAATGCTCGCCTCCCGTCGTTGTGCAGCCGCCGTGACGGCCGGGGTAAAGAAGCCACGATTTATACAGGAACCTAGTTCAACACGGTGAATTTTCAACATCCCGTAAGGGGGGTAATCGCCCGCAGGAGTCGGGATCAGTAGATGAGATCGTCGGATTCGTTGGCCAGGGCCTCCTGCATCAACTCCAGTACTACATTGAGGGGGCCGGTTTCGTTGTCCAGAAAACAGAACACGTGGGCGACCACGCACACGGTGGTGCGGGGGCCGCGCACCACCCATGCCTTGACGGGTCCCAACGGATGACTCGGCCGGGACACCGTGTCCAGCATGTCGGCCTGCATGTGTATGGCCATGGTGGTGGCTCGGCACATGACCGACACCTGCCGGGCCTGTTCCTCGTCCAACTCACCGGCATAGGTGTACTGGTCGCCATGGTAGGAATATTCCCCCGCCGCGAGCACGCCCGGAATGGCGCACAATTTCGATACCAGACTCACTGGCAGGTCCTCCGGTGAAAGGAAGAGCGTGTCTCAAAACATAGGCAAGCGTTCCCTGAATTTCCACGTCGTCCAGCCGGTATGGATGTGCCTACGGGGGATTCGCCCACGGCCTGGATATGGTTTTTCGGCGCTCCATGGCGCGTCGCACCGGCTCCTGCTTTACTGACAGCGGGACAGCCGCCCGTCGTTCGCAGGCGGAGCCAATGACAGCCCGAGGAGGCATGCTATGCAGGTGAGGGAACTGATGACGACGGACTTTCAGATCGTCGGACCGGATGCCACGGTGCAGCAGGCGGCGCGGCTGATGCGGGACCTTGATGTGGGCATGATCCCCGTGGGCGACGGGCAACGCCTGGTGGGCACCATTACCGATCGCGATATCGCCGTGCGGGCGGTCGCCGAAGGGCGGGATCCGGCGGTCACCGCGGTCAAGCACATCATGAGCGGCGACATTGTGTACTGCTATGACGACGACGATGTGGACGGCGCCGCCCGCGCCATGGAAGCCCGCCGCATCCGACGGCTGGTGGTCGTCAATCATGACGACCGGCCGGTGGGTATCGTGGCGCTGGCCGACATCGCGATCAACCCGCAAGCACGGAAGGTCGCCGGCGAAGTACTGGAGGAAGTGTCCAAGCCGGAACTTCACCAGTGATGACACGAGGGCGCGCTGTGTCGGGCGTCATGATCGGTGCGGTTTGAAGCGACGGCAAAGCGGGGTGTAGACTGCCCCGAAACCCGCGCCTCGCAAGGAGCCAGCATGAACGACTCATCGCTGTCCCATCATCCGGGACACTTATCGCCTTTGCTCAAACAATCCAGCGCCATCACAGTGGAACGAGGCGAAGGCGTGTACCTGTACGGGCGCGACGGAGAACGCTATCTGGACTTCACCGCCGGAATCGGCGTCACCAGTACCGGGCACTGCCATCCGAAAGTGGTGGAGGCGGTCAGGGAGCAGGTCGGCAAGCTGATCCACGGTCAGTACGCCATTGTGCGGCATGGACCGTTGGACGCGCTCACCGAACGTCTGGGCGAGCGTCTGCCCGGCGCCATCGATTCGCTGTTCTACGCCAATGCCGGCACCGAGGCGGTGGAGGCGGCCCTGCGGCTGGCGCGCCAGGCCACGGCCCGCCCCAATATGATCGTATTTCACGGCGGCTTTCACGGGCGCACCATGGGCTCGCTGTCCATGACCACCTCCAGCGTGGGATTGCGGGCGGGGTTGCAACCCATGATGGGGGGGGTTGTGGTGGCGCCTTTTCCTCACGCCTACCGCTACGGCTGGGACGAGCAGACCACCACCGAGTTCTGTCTGCGGGAACTCGATCATATCTTCGCCACCTTGAGCAGCCCCGAGGAGACGGCTGCCATGCTGGTGGAGCCCGTGCAGGGCGAGTCCGGCTACATTCCTGCCAGCACCGCTTTCATGCAGGGCCTGCGCGAGCGCTGCGACCGCTACGGCATGCTGCTGATCGTGGATGAGGTGCAGGCCGGCTATGGACGTTCCGGGAAGTTCTGGAGCCACCAGCATTTCGATGTGCAGCCGGATATGCTAATTACCGCCAAAGGTCTGGCCAGCGGTTTTCCGCTGTCGGCGTTCGCCGCGCCGGCGGATCTCATGGCCAAGGGCTGGGCCGGCTCCCAGGGCGGCACCTACGGCGGCAATGCGGTGGCCTGTGCCGCGGCCCTGGCGACGCTGGATGTGATCGACGCCGAAGGCCTGGTGGAGAATGCCGCCGAACAAGGCGCCCATCTCAGAGCACGCCTGGAAGCGCTCCAAGCCCGCTTTCCGGAAATCGGCGAGGTGCGCGGCATGGGCTTGATGCAGGGTACCGAGATGGTGGACGGTGACGGCCGCCCCGACGGGGAGCGTGCCCAGCGCCTGCTCAAGGCCTGTGAAGCCCGTGGCCTGCTGCTGATCCGCTGCGGTCCCTATGGGCACCCGGTGGTGCGCTGGTTGCCGCCGCTGATCGTGCAGCGCGATCAGGTGGACCAGGCGATGGATATTTTCGAGGAGGCCCTGCAGGCCACCGCCGCATAACGGTTTTGGCCGGCCATAGGGAACCTCTGCACAGCTCGATCAAGTGGATGATCACCCGGCGCAAAGGAGCGAGGAAGCGCAGTTTACAAACGGTCTGTCGCTTCGCGACCCCGCATTCTGAGGGGCTTCGCAACGCCTTGAGCGCCGCTTCAGCGGCCTGTGCAGAGGTTCCCTAGGGTGCCTGCAGGCTCACGAAGCGAAGCTCGGTCATCTCCCGTACCGTGTAGGCCGGTCCCTCGCGGGTGTTGCCGGCGTCGCGCACGCCTCCGTAGGGCTGCTGATCGGCCCGGAAGGTAGGCGTTTCGTTGATCAGCACACCGCCGTAATCCAGACGGCGGGCGGCATCCAGAGCCTTTTCCAGATCCCGGGTGAACACGCCGGCATGCAGCCCGAAGGCGCTGTCGTTGGCGCGGGCGATGGCTTCGTCGAAGTCGTGGTAGGCGAACACCGCCACCACCGGACCGAAGGCTTCGTGGGTGGCCAGCTTGCAGGTCTCGGGCACGTTGTCCACCACCGTGGGCACGAAGACCCCATCGCGCACTTCGTTGCCCGTGATCACCCGCCCGCCGGCATCCACCGCCTGCTGTATCCATTCCGCCAGACGTTGGTTTTCCCGGGGATGGATCAATGGCCCCACCTGGGTGGCGGGGTGTTCGGGATTGCCGGTGACCAGAGATTCGGCGGCCGTCTTCAGCAACTCCAGCATCTGGCTGTGGACGTCCTGGTGGACCAGCAGCCGCTGCACGGAGATGCAGCTCTGACCGGCGTTTGCGAAGCCGGCGGCCTTGAGCTTTTCCGCCACTTTGACCAGATCCGCGTCCGGCTCCACGATCAGCGGGGAATTGGATCCCAGCTCAAGGGACACCCGCTTCCTGGGGGCCGCGGCCGCGATCTGCCAGCCCACCGGCGCGCTGCCCGTGAAGGTGATCATCTTGGGCACCGGGTGGGCCACCAGGGGTTCGCCCGCCTCCTTCCCGCTGTCGGTGACCACCGATATCCAGTCCGCCGGCAGCCCGGCTTCCACCAGCAGTTCCACCAGCGCGATACCCGACAGAGGCGTCTGGGGCGCGGGCTTGAGTACCACCGGGCAGCCGGCGGCGACGGCCGGCGCCAGCTTGTGGGCTACCAGATTGAGGGGGAAATTGAAGGGCGTGATGGCGCCCACCACGCCGATGGGGACCCGTAGCGTAAAGCCCAGCTTGCCGGCCGCGGCGGCGGATGCCTCCAGGGGGATCATCTCCCCGCACAATTTGCGGGCCTCGACGGCGGAAAAGATCAATGTGTCAACACAGCGCGCCACCTCGCCCCGCGCCGTGGTGATGGGTTTGCCCGCTTCACGGCAGATGGTCTCGGCGAAGTTCTCGGCACGCTCGCCCAGCAGGGCGGCGGCCCGTTCCAGCACCCGGGCGCGCTGGTGCTGGGGAAAGTCATTGCGGGCCAGGGCGGCCGCCGCTGCCCGGCAGGCGTCGTTGACATGGGCGGCGCCGCAGGCGGGGACTTCGGCTACCACATCCTGGGTGTAGGGATTGCGCACTTCCACGCTGTCGGCGGTGGTCACTGCCTCGCCGGCGATGGGGACGGGAATCTGTGCCATGGAACCTCCGTGAATACGCTCAGTCAGCGTCGAGTCTCGTTGAAACTGTATGGATAACCCTGTCGCCGCGGCCTGGTCGCCCGGCCCTTGGCATGCTCAGTGCAGGTCCAATATTCGAAGAGCCACGGAACCCACGGAAGGTAAGATCGGTCTGGGTGTGCCGCGATGTTGATCGGTCTTTCGGATCGAGGGTATTCCACACATGCGGCCGAACATTTCCTTTCCGTGGATTCCGTGGCGCATTTTCATTTGTACCGGTTGCCGGCGCGTCAACTAGCAGCTGATTGGTCGTGCGTTGCCGAGCCCGGCTTGCGATGCCTCCGGGTTCGACCGTGTCCACTACAGGGTCGGGCGCCGATCGGTCAGTGGACGCGCGGTCTGATAGGCGTACGCGGCCCGCAACACCAGATCGTCCTTGTGCCGGGCCCCGACGATCTGCAGCCCGATGGGCAGTCCCGCTTCGGTGAAGCCGCACGGTACCGATATGGCCGGCTGCCCGGTCATGTTGAAAGGGTAGGTGAACGGGGTCCAACTGGGCCAGCGCGGGTCGGGCGAATTCTCTGGCACTTCCAGTCCGGCGGTGAACGCCGGCAACGGCAGCGTCGGGGTGAGCAGCAGGTAGTAGTCTTCGTGAAACAGGCTGGTGCGTTCGATCAGGTCGCTGCGCAGGTTGCTGGCTTCCAGGTAGTCCAGCATGGACAGGCGCGCGGCCTGCCCGGACACTTCCACCAATGCCGGGTCCATGCGGGCCCGCTGCTCGGCGGACAGATCCCGCAGGGCGTTGGCCGCGCCACCGAAGAACAGGCGGTCGAAGGCTTCCCGGGGATCGTCGAAGCCGGGATCGACTTCCTCCACATGGGCACCCAGTTCCTCGAAGGTGCGGGCCGCGTCGGCAACCGCGCGGGCCACTTCCGGGTCCACGTCGACGTATCCCAGCGTCGGGCTGAAGGCCACATGGAGCCCGGAAACGCCGCCCACCAGCGCGTCCAGGTAGTCCAGGTTGCTGGGCGGCAGCGTGGCGTCACGCGGGTCCCTTTCGGTGAGCACGTTCATCAGCAGGGCGGCGTCCTCCACCGTCCAGGTCATCGGGCCCGGATGGGCGAGGGGAGCGAAGGGGCTGGGCGGCCACATGGGTACCCTGCCGTGGGTGGGTTTGTGTCCCACCACGCCGCAGAAGCCGGCGGGAATCCTGATCGATCCGCCTGCGTCGGTGCCCAATGCCACGGGCCCCATGCCGAGGGCCACGGCGGCGGCACTGCCCCCGCTGGAGCCGCCTGCTGTCTTGGCCGGGTTCCAGGGATTGCGGGTAATGCCGGTCAGCGGGCTGTCGGTGACGCCCTTCCATCCGAATTCGGGCGTGGTCGTCTTTCCCAGCGGAACGAATCCCTGGCGACGCAGAGCGGCCGTGGCGGGGGCGTCGATGTCCCAGCGGTACTCGGGGTCCGCGGTGTAGGAACCCTTGAGGTTGGTCCAGCCGCGGGTGATGAACACGTCCTTGATGGCCACCGGCAAGCCGTCCACGACGCCCATGGGTGCGTCCTGCAGGTAACGGCGTTCGGACTCGCGGGCCTCATGCAGGGTGGTTTCCTCGTCAATCAGGCAATAAGCGTTGACGGTTTCGTTGCCGGTTCGGATGCGTGCAAGTGCCGCTTCGGCCGCTTCCACGGGCGACAGCTTGCGTTCCCGGAACAGCTGCAGCAGCTCGGTCGCGGTCAGTTCGGCGATGTCGGTTGAAGAAGATTCCATGGGATCACTCCTGGTGCGCCGGGCCATACCCGCGTCGTTTGTCGACCAGATTGTTCAGCGGCAGGCCCTGGCGCCAGCGATGGAAATTGTCGATGAACTGTGCACTCAGGGCATCGCGCCAGCCGATGAAGTCCCCTGCCATGTGTGCGGACACGATCACCTGGGGCAGCTGCCACAACGGATGTTCCGGCGGCAGCGGCTCCGTTTCGAACACGTCCAGGGCAGCGCCGCCCGGCCGGCCGTTGCGCAGCGCCGTCACCAGCGCATCAGTCTGAACGATGGGGCCGCGTCCGATATTGATGAACCGGGCAGTGGCCTTCATGCAGGCGAACTGCTCGGCGCCGAACATGCCGCGGGTGCTGTCGGTCAAGGGTGCGGCGACGATCACATAATCGGCCTCCGACAGCAGGCCGTGCAGTGCTTGCGTTGCATGCACCGTGCCGAAGTCGGGGTCGTCGTCCCGGTGGTGGCGGGCGACGCCGGCCACTTCCAGGCCGGCCGCCTTCAGGAGCCGGGCAATGGCGCGGCCGATGGAGCCGGCTCCCACCACCAGTGCACGGCGGCCCTGGATGCGCTCGGTGTCGCGATGTCGCCAACGGCATTCGCGCTGCAACGCGAACGTACCCATGAAGTCCTTGGCGAAGCTCAGAATCAGTCCGAGGACGTACTCGGCGATGGCATTGTCGAAGATGCCGCGGGCATTGGTGACCGGCACGGTGCTGTCGATCAGGGCGGGAAACAGTATCGCATCGACCCCGGCGCTGGTGGCGTGCACCCACTGCACCTTTTTGGCCTGGGGCCAGGCCTCCTGCAACAAATTGGTGCGGAAGTCGGTCACCAGAAGTACGTCAGCGTCCGTGATCGCGGCTAGCAGCTCCCGACGGTCGCTGGTGTGCACGATGCGGGCGTGTCCGCTGAGCGGTTCCAGGCCGGGCGGTGGGCCGTCCTCCGGCGTCGAGAGGGTAACGACCAGAGGCTTGTCCGTATCGGGTGAGTTCATTCCGTCGTCAAATGGGAAGAAGGCCTGTGGTCGAGGGCAGTGCCGACGCTTTGAGACGGTAACGGGCCGGCCATCTCGCGTCAACCATGGCAGTCGGGGGTGGATAAGCAATCCCTGTCCTGCGGGCACTCTTGACCCTTTCAGGTTGACAGGCCTAGTCTGAGCGTAAGACCGCAGCCAAGGAGCCGTGCCATGCCGGATCACGCCGAGCAGTCGGAGCCGTACCTCACCGAAGATCCGATGTGGAACCCGGCGCTGCGCGCATTGCCCATTCCCGGCATCCGCCGCATGGTGAATATGGCGGCCGAGATGGACGACGTCATCCATCTGTCTCTCGGTCAACCTGATTTCGCTACCCCCCAGCACATCATCGACGAGCATGTACGGGCGCTGCGGGCGGGCCAGACCGGTTACACCATGGATGCCGGACTGCCGGAATTGCTGACGGCGCTGAAGGAATACTACCGGGACCGGTTCGATCGGGAGATCGTGGAAGAGAACATACTGGTCACTACGGGCGCCACCGAAGCGATCTATCTGGCGTTGAGCGCAACGGCGGCGCCGGGGCGGCAGTTCCTGCTTCCGGATCCCTGCTTCCCATTGTTCGCTCCGCTTATCCGTATGAACGGCGGCGAGGTGAAGGCCATTCCCACCCGCGCCGAGCATGGCCACCAGCTCGACCCCCAGCAGGTCATCGACAGCATCGGCATGCGCACGTTCGCGATCGTGCTCAATTCGCCCAGCAATCCCACCGGCACGGTTTATCCCCGGGAGACCGTGGAGGCGATCGTGCAGGAAGCGGCCTATCGGGGCGTGAAGGTGATCAGCGACGAGGTCTACGACCACGTCGTGCTGGACGGGCTGGAATATCCGAGTGTCATCAACTGTACGGCCGACCTGGATCATGTCATGGCCATCAGCAGCTTCTCAAAGACGTTCAGCATGCCGGGGCTGCGCATCGGTTGGGTCGTTTCCAGTCAGGGCGTCATCAAGATGCTGCGCCGCTATCACATCTTTACCACCACCGTTGCCAATACCCCGGCCCAGTGGGCAGGCGTCGCGGCGTTGAAGGGCGACCAGAGCTGTGTCGACGAGATGGTTGCGGAGTACCAGCGTCGGCGTGACCGGGTGGTGCAGCTGGTAGCGGAAACCCCCCACCTCAGCGGCTATATGCCCCAGGGCGCGTTCTACATTTTCCCCTCGTTGCCGGCCAATACCGATGGTACCAACGTGGCGATCCGGCTGCTCAAGGAGACCGGCGTCTGCACGGTGCCGGGCGACACCTTCGGTGACAGTTGCCCCAATTCCCTGCGCATCAGTTACTCCACCTCGATGGACAAAATCGAAGCGGCCTTCGAGCGCATGATTCCCTGGTTCGCCAAGCAGCGCTTCTGACGCGGTGGAGTCCCCCCGTTGTCATTGAAGAGCCACGGAATCCACGGAACCCACGGAAAATTCAAAGGGCCGTCAAAGGCGCCACGGAAAACACGGAAAGCACGGACGAAGTTAAATGTGCTGCTTACAAGCTAGGCGTGTAGAAGGGATTAGCCGAACGGCACTGCCTCGGATTGAGCCCAGTCATGGAGGGCGCAATAAGCGCAGCGCATTGCTCCGCACCGATGGCGTTCTATTGGTGCAATGCCCTTAGGTAATTGCGCCCCACGTCAACGTGGGTTTTGGGGTTTCGCGTCCCGTGTGTCGCACAGAGCATCGCAGACCGAAGCGGATAAAAGCGCGCCCGGTGTTCGAGCCCGAGATGACCCAAGCCCGACAGGGCGCCGGGTCAGCCGGCGAGTTGGGCGCGCGCCGCTTCGGGCGGGGTAGGTTGGGCTGACGCAGGAAGCCCAACAGTGCGAGCGCAGGAAGGCGAACGAAGTCGCTTCCGGTGGCGGTTGTGTGTTGGGCTTCGCGGGGCTCAGCCCAACCTACCAATGCCCCGCAAAGAAAAAGAACCTCGCGGCGCGGGCGCGAGAGCCCGCATTCAATCAAGAGCACGGAATCCAGGGAAACTTCAAAACAAATACAAGCGCCACGGAAAGCACGGAAAGCACGGACGAGGGGAAGGCGAAAGACAAGGGCGCAATAAGCGAAGCGCATTGCGCCGGACAGTCCAAAGGCCGTTGGAGCCACGGAACCCACGGAATCCACGGAAGGCGTAAGTCAGAGGCGCCACGGGAAGTACGGACGACGGCAAGACGAAGAACGGAGAGCGCAATGAGCGTAGCCGGACGCTGGGCGCCCTTTGAGTCCCTTGTCCGTGGATACCGAGGTGCTGGGGTCTTCGGGTGCTTTGGTGCAATGCACCGCGCTTATTGCACCTTGTCCACACATTGCGCATCACGAACATTCATTTGTCCGTGCTTTCCGTGTTTTCCGTGGCGCCTTTGACGGCCCTTTGAATTTTCCGTGGGTTCCGTGGATTCCGTGGCTCCAACGCCCTTCGGGTGTTTCTTTATTCGGAAGACGGTGGCCGGTCTAGCCGCTGGCCCGCAGGATGGTGGCGGTTTCGGTGAACTGCAGACCCGCCTCTCCGATGAGCTCTTCCTCGTCCAGTTCCGATTCCGGCAGGCCCAGTGCATCCCAGGCTTCCGGTATCACGGTGGTGTTCTCGGAAGGCTCTTCGCAGAACGCGCCGATTTCGGAACGGTTGGCGAGGGCCTCGGCGATATGCACGATGGCGGCCTCCAGCTTTCCATCCTGGGCCTGTGCGGGGGAGTGGTGAAAGCGGACCGCCTCCTGCAACGGCACCGGCAGCTTCCACAATTCCATCATCAAACCGCCCAGGTCCGCATGGCTGAAGCCCAGTGCGCCGAGCTCGGCTTCGTACAAGGCCTGCTCGTCGCCGTCGGCCGCCAGCAGCAAATCCCGGGCCTTCTCCGGCACCCTTTGGTAGAGCAACAGACTGCCGATATCGTGCAGTAGGCCGGCGATGAAAAGGCGCTCGGGATGGAGAATCCGCCGGCGACGGGCCAGACCCCGTGCGATCAGGCCGCAGTAGATGCTGTGGCGCCAGAAGGTGTCCATGTTCACCAACTGGGCGGGAATGCGGGTGAAGACCTGCACGGCGGAGACCGCCAGCACCAGGCTGTAGAGCTCCCGGATACCGACCACGGTGACGGCCCGTGAAACCGTGTCGATGCGGGACGGAAAGTTGTAGTAGGAGCTGTTGACGATGCGAAGCAGGCGGGCCGTGAGGTTGGGATCCTGGCTGAGGACAGTGCCCAGGTCGGCCGCTGAGGTCTCGGGCGTCTCCACCAGCTCCAGCAACCGGACGCAGACATCCGGCGGAGAGACCAGACTGGAGGCGTCCGCCACCCACGCCTTGGCTTTTGCGGGAAGATCTGCGGAGGAAGCCGGGTTCGCCGCCGTCATGGTCGCACAGTCCTGGTCGTTGTTTTCGTTGCCGGGGTTCACTGTGGGTTAACTATACGGCAGCCATAGACAAATTTTGAGGGCGCAGTCACAAAACCCGGAAGCCGCCCTGTGCTATCTATGAAAGCCAGACAGATGGGCAATGCACCGGAGCGGATGTCCAGCCAGCAACAGAGAGCAGGCAGATGAATATCATTCATATGGACGAGTTTGGCAAATCCCGCAAGAATCCAGGTCCCGCCGAGGCGGCGCGCTTGTTGAAGGAGTGCCGTAAGCGGGCCAGCTCCCGGTTGACGACTTCGCTGACCGGCATGCTGGACAAGGTGGACGACGCGCTGTTCGAGCTGGCGGAAAAGGCGGAAAGCAACGCCGTACAAAGCCTGTATTTCGATGCCATGCGTGAGGTTCGAATCAAACGGCAGGCCATCGAGACGGGTTTCAAGGACAACTTCGAGGCGGGTTTCGACAACGAGGCGAACGGCGGGCGCGCCGCCGAGAGCGGCGAGCTTCACGATTCGGAACTGTCGCTGAGTCTGGTGGAAACCGACGAGCTGGAGGAATCGTTGGCCGTCACCAACATGGTGGGCAAGATCAACACCGCCAGCAAGGAAGCGCTGGGCACCCTGGACCGCCGTATGGGCTTGCTGCTGAACGATCCGGAACTGAAGCGGTGCGGGAATCCGGTCGGCCCTGAGGTGATCTGCAATGCCTTCTCGGACGCCTGCCAGGTGATCGGCTCCGGGGTCAAGGTGCGCCTCATCATTCTCAAGCTGTTCGACCGCTACGTGGTCGCTGATCTCCCCGCCCTGTACCAGGACCTCAATCAGTTCCTGGTGGAAAACGGGGTGCTTCCCAAGATCCGCCTGGGCGTGAAAAAGCGTGCCGGCATGGGGCCGGGTGCGGTCCAGGCACCCCCTGCCGCGGAGAGTGGCGGCGGTGAAGGTCTTTACGGTTGGGCGGACGAGGCCGATGGCTCGGAGCAGGATGTTTTCGCCGTGTTGCAGCAACTGATGTCCCGCAGCACCGGCGGCGGTGTGCCAATGGGTGGAGGTGCAGGCGGCGGCGGTTACGGTGCCGGCGGTACCATGGGTTTCGGCGGCGGCTCGGGTGGCCCCGGCTACGGCGCCGGACCGGGCGCCGGCGGCGGATTCGGCCCCGGTGGCGTGGTGGGTGCTTTGACTCTGTTGCAGCAGGGTCAGGGCGGCGGTATGGGTGGTGACGGTTTTGGCTTCGGTGGCTTCGGTGGCGCAGCCGGTGCAGGTGGCGCAACCAATGTACTGCGGCAACTGAAGGGTACCGAGTTCGGCCAGTCTCTTTCACCGACCGACGACATGACCATCGATATCGTGGCCATGCTGTTCGACTACATCCTGGACGACAAGGACATTCCGGACGCCATGAAGGCCCTCATCGGCCGACTGCAGATTCCGGTACTCAAGGTGGTCATGCTGGATCGGACCTTCTTCGCCCGCAAGTCCCACCCGGCGCGCCGGCTGGTGAACCGGCTGGCGGAGGCGGCCATCGGCTGGGATGCCGACGACGACGAGCGGTTGTACAACAAGATGGAAGCGCTGGTCCAACGGGTCATCGACGACTTCGAGGACGACGTGGAGATCTTCAGCGAGCTGCTGGAGGAGTTCGAGCAGTTCCTGGAGGAAGAGGCGCGTCTGGCCGAAGAGCAGGTGCAGCAATCCACCAAGGCCATGGAGGACAAAGACCGTGTGGTGGTGGCCAAGTCCATCGCCCAGGAAGAGGTGCAGCGGCGCGCCGACTCGGAGCAGCTGCGGGAAGTGGTGCGGTCATTTCTGGCGACCCACTGGAAGAACCTCCTGTTCGTCCTCTGTGCCAAAGACGGTACCGACAGCGACGCCTATCGCCAGGCGGTGGAAACCATGGACGACCTCATCTGGAGTGTCGCACCCAAGCAGACCGCGGCGGACCGCAAGCGTCTGGTCAGGCTGTTGCCTGGCCTGTTGATGCGCCTGAAAGAGGGCATGGCGGTGATTTCGGTGGAACCGGAGGCGCGTGACAGGTTCCTTTCCATCCTGGCCGACTGCCATGCCCGGGCGGTCAATGCGGTCGGCCGCGGTGCCGAAGACGAGAGGCCGACCGCGCTGTCCGCGGCTGGCGAGGCGGATCCCGCGGCGCGCGAGATTGGAGAGCTCACTGCCGGCGGGGCCCAGGCCGATCCGGCGCCTTCCGACGACAACGCGGACATGACCATGGAGAACACCGGGGCTGCATCCGTCGGTGCAATCCGGGAGTTGCTGCAGGAAAGCGGCCTGGAGGTGGAGGAGATCACGCTGCAGGACGAGCCGGACAGCGCCGTCCCCGAACAGGCGGACGACGACTACCTGGAGCAGGCGCGCAACCTGGCGGTCGGCAGCTGGATCGAGTTCCTGGAAGAAGACGGTTCCACCTCGCGCGTGCGCCTGACCTGGATCAGCCGGGTGACCGGCACTTACCTGTTTACCAACCGCAAGGGTCTGAAGGCCCGGGATATGACCTTGCACGGGTTGGCCGCCGAGCTGCGCCGCGGCAGCGCAACGCCGCTGGAGGATGTTCCGCTGCTGGACCGGGCGGTCGGCAACCTCATGGACGGACTGCGCCGAAGCGCGGCAGG
>CAZNBB010000029.1:0-1884 GCA_964571225.1 uncultured Gammaproteobacteria bacterium | reverse complement strand
TGGGGGCTGATGGAGCCCGCGACGACCTTGCAGGTGCCCATGGCGGTGGCGGAGCTGCCGGGAATGAACTGCATGCACTTGCTGCAATCGTTGCCGGCCTTGGGGTGGTCCTGGTACTGCATTGCGGCCTTGGGAGCCTTGGCGGCGAACGCCTGGTTGGTGGCCAGTACGGCCGAGCCGGCCGCAGCGCCGGCGAGTGCAGCCGCACCCTTCAGTATGGAACGACGCGAAAGCTTCTTATCCTTAAAATCAGCCATGGGTTACCTCCGGAATCTTAAGAACTTAGGGGCACTGGAAGGCGTATGCAGGGAAGGTTCTCCTGCAGGAACCCGCCTGGTGAGAAACAGCGTCTGCTGCACCACGATAGGGGCGGCCACTTCCGGCGCCAAGGATAGATCAGAGCTTGACGCAATCCAATGGAGAGCCTAACGAAACCTTGACATGATGTTGGGTCGTCCCGGGCCGCAGAAATGCGGCGGCCGGCCGGGCGTGGTCACATGGGTTCAGCGATGCCAGGCGGTAATCAGACCCGCCATGACCTGCTGTTGCAGAGCGCTGCCGATGTCCAGGTCCGGATCGGCGTTCAAGGCGCGGGTACATACCGCTTCGAAGGGCAAGCCTTCGAGAATGGCGTGCAGAAATGCGTATTCGCCGGCTCCAAGGGCGCTCACGTCCACCTGCAAGGCCGGCCGTGCGACCAGCAGCCTCACGCCCCCTGCGCCGAGATCGACGTCCGCGTGCTCGTCCGCGTCGTTTCCCGCTCGGCACAGTTCCCAGATACGCAACAGCGGATAATCCGATTCCATCAGACGGGCCGATGGATGGAGCTCGAACCGGATCGCCCCGTAGTCCGCCGGTGACAGCTCCGCCAATGTGGCCGGGTCCATGGCGTCCGCGTCGATGGCCAGCAGGGCCTCGTGGATCAGCCACTCCATGCGTGCCACATCGGGAAGATAGGCCAGCCCCTGGGCAGGCTGGAAGCCTGCGAGGAAGTCGGGGAAAGCGGCGCCGAAGTCGTTGAGGTTGCCGCTGCGCGACGGTGTCTCCCGGATATAGCAGTCGGCGGCGTGCTCGAAGAACTCCTCCCCCACCAACGCATGCACGGCGCCGTAGATGCTCGCCAGCCCGTCGGTCAGATTGCTGAATACATTGTTCCGGTAGACCTCCATGCGGGCCCCGGCGGGCATGTCGTCGGGACCGGCCGGCCGAAGCGGAATGCCCGCGCTGTCCTCAAAGACGGCGTCGGCGAACGAGCGCTGCAGCTCATGCAGGGACGGCATGACGGGTTCCCTGTATGGTGTCGGCGGCGGCGGCCTCTTCCAACAGCACGTCCAGCGCCGGGATGTCGGCATCCCATTCAATCAGTGTGGCGCGCGCGCCCATGCGTTCGACGGTGTAGCGATACAAGTCCCAGACCGGCGGCGGGACCCGCCTGTTGTGGGTGTCGATGAGCAACTCGTGTTCGCCGACCCGGTTTACGGTGTGGCCGGCCAGATGGATTTCCCGCACCTGCCGGCTCGGCATGTGGTCAATGTAGCGGTAGGGGTCGAAGCCGTGGTTGACGGCGTTGACGTAGACGTTGTTGACGTCCAGCAGCAGACCGCAGCCCGCTGCCTGTATCGTTTCCGCCAGAAATTCCCATTCGGGGAAATCGGCGTGGTCGTAACGCAGGTAGTCCGAGATGTTCTCCAGCAGGACCTCCCGGCCGAGGTAGTCCTGAAGCTGCTGGACACGGCTTGCCACATGGGTGATCGCCTCGCGGGTGTGAGGCAGGGGAAGCAGGTCGTGCAGATAGCGCTGATCCACCGAGCTCCAGGACAGGTGCTCCGAGACCAGCGCCGGTTCGAAGCGTTCGTAGACCGCGGCGTCCGGGACGCGCTTGAC
>CAZNBB010000028.1:0-39919 GCA_964571225.1 uncultured Gammaproteobacteria bacterium | reverse complement strand
CCGGGCTTCACCCACCTGCAGGGGGCCATGCCGATCACCTTCGGCCACCACATGATGGCGTGGTTCGAGATGCTGGACCGTGACGCCGGCCGCCTTTCCGACTGCCGGCGGCGGGCCAACGTCATGCCCCTGGGCGCGGCGGCGCTGGCGGGTACGGGCTACCCCATCGACCGTGACTACAGCGCCGAGCTGCTGGGCTTCGACCGCCCTGCGGAGAATTCCCTGGACGCGGTGAGCGACCGGGACTTCGCCATCGAGTTCTGCGCCGGCGCAGCGCTGGTGATGACCCATCTGTCGCGGTTTTCCGAGGAGCTGATCCTCTGGTCGTCGGCCCAGTTCGGCTTCGTCGAGCTGCCCGACCGCTTCTGTACCGGCTCCAGCATCATGCCCCAGAAGAAGAATCCGGACGTGCCGGAGCTGGTGCGGGGCAAGACCGGCCGGGTCGCCGGCCATGTGCTGGGTCTGCTGATGCTCATGAAGGGCCAGCCGCTGGCCTACAACAAGGACAACCAGGAGGACAAGGAGCCGCTGTTCGATACCGTGGACACCCTGCTCGGGTCGCTGCGGGCCTTCGCCGACATGATCCCGGCCCTGGAGGTCAATCGCGAGGCCATGCGCGAGGCGGCCCGCTCGGGGTTCTCCACCGCCACCGACCTGGCCGACTATCTGGTGCGCAAGGGCATGGCGTTCCGGGACGCCCATGAGGTGGTGGGTCAGGCAGTGCGCCACGGCCTGCAGACCGGGCGCGATCTGGCGGAAATGGGGATTGACGAATTAAGGGGATTTTCGGAGACGATAGACGATGATGTATACGACATCCTGCGTCTTGAGGGCTCTGTCGCGTCTCGAAACCACCTCGGTGGCACGGCCCCGGAGCAGGTGAGGGCAGCGATACAGCGGGCCCGCGAGCGACTGGCCGCCGCCCACGGGGTGGGCTAGGCGGGGCTGTCCCGGCCCTCTTCCCGTGATAGCCTGGGCCCATGTGCCCGCCCGATACCGACACCACCGCCGACAGCGCCCGGGACACTCTCGAAGGGCTGCGTCGCCGGCTCGCCGAGTTCGCCGATGCCCGCGACTGGGACCAGTTCCATTCCCCCAAGAATCTGGCCATGGCGCTGATTGCCGAGGCCGCGGAGCTGGTGGAGCATTTCCAGTGGATGACCCAGGCCCAGAGCCAGGCGCTGGAGCCCGAGCGGCGCGCGCGGGTACGCCTGGAACTGGCTGATATCCTGATCTATCTGGTCAGAATCGCCGACCGGCTGGACATGGACCTGGTGCAGGCCGCCAGCGACAAGATCGCCATCAACGAAAGCCGCTTCCCGGTGGAGCGGGTACGGGGCATCGCCGGACGGGGCGAAGACTTCGAAGGCTGAGAGCGGGCCGAACCGGCCTTCAGGGATTGTCCGGATCCGCGGAGCCCTCGCGCACCCAGGTGCCGTTCTCGCAACGCAGCAGGTCGGTGCCGCTGCGCACGAAGGACCCGTTCTCGTAGGCGGTGCCGTTGAAATAGCACACCGGCTTCTCGGACACCTCCTGGGCCAACACCTCGAACTCCTCGTCCGTCTCCTCCATGATCGGGGAGTTCTTCAGCTCCGGGTCCGGGGCGCCCACCTCCAGCACATGTTGACGGTCCACCATGACATGCCTCTCCTGGATTGGCCAACTTCCATCGGCAGGCTTTCGGCCTGCCGTTCAACGCCGTCCGCAGCGCCGGCCTAAAGCTTTGGCCAAAGCGTCCGTTACCCAAACAGTATGCCGACACCCATAACAGGTGTCGAGCGGCCGCCCGGCGGCCAACCGCGGCTTCATGGACATGAGGTGAATGTCATGCTGGATGGGCTCTCGGCGGGGCAGATCCGCCAACTCCTCGATCACGCAAACCTTGGAATTCTGGTGTTCGACGCGGAGGGGCGCGCCTGCGAATGCAATCAGGTGCTGTCCGGCTGGTTGGGTGACAAGGCGCCCGAGCTGCTCGGTCAGAGCCGCGAGGCACTGGCGAACGGGCCCCTGGGGGCGCTGCTGCGCAGCGACATCCCCGTGCAGCTGGACGGCCACGGCAATTCATCCCGTTACCTGAAGGTGAACACGGTCAGTTTCGCCGGCGAGGACGGCGCACACCGTGCCCAGGTGCTGGTGTACCGCGATGTGACCGCCGAGACCCGTTTGCGTAACCAGGTCGAGCACCTCAATCAGGCCCTGGAAGCCGAGACCACCTCGGACCCGACCACCGGCCTGCTGAACCGGCGCGGACTGCTGCTGGCCCTGGAACCCCAGGTGGCACGCAGCCGCCGTTACGAACGCCCCCTGTCGGTGATCGTGGCGCAGGTGACCGGCGGGAGCGGTCCCGAGCCCTGGCTCACCGGCGCCAGCCGTCTGCTCAAGGACCAACTGCGCTGGGCGGATCTGGTGGCCTACACCGAAGACGGGCAGTTCGTTATCGCCCTGCCGGAAACCGACAGCAGCCACGCTGAAACCCTGGGCGGCAAGTTGCGCGGCCTGCTGGGCGAGCTTTGCGCCCGGGACGGCTCCAGTCCGCAGGTCAGGGTCGGGGTCAGCAGCTGGCGCCGCAGCGACAACGCCACCGCCCTGCTGCGCCGAGCGGCGCAGCAACTGGCCGGCGACCCCGCCCGCGTCTGCGCCGCCGTCTCCTGATTCTTCGTCCGTGTCACCGCCGTTGCGGCCGTAAGCTGCCGGCAGGGCAGCGGCGGCTGGACACCCGCTTTTGCAGTGTGGCGACATGACCGCGCAATCGCTCAAGCACACCGGGGCCCTGGACGGGCTCGACATCAACGGCATCAAGCGCCGCTTCCTGGCCTTGAACCGGGAACGGCTGCGCCGCGTGTACCTGTCCCTGGGCAACCGCCAACAGGCCTTCCTGGACCTGCTCCCGCTGCTGTTTCACATCAATCACCCCATGTTGCCCGGCTACCTGTCCAGCCAGACGCCGGCAGGCATCTCCGACTATGCGCCCACCAACCGCGCGATCGATGCAGCCAAGCGTCTGGCCAAGAGCTTCACCTACCGGCGGCGGGCACTGCGAAGCCTGGACGTCCATGCCCTGTACCTGATGGGCAGTAGCGGCTCCATCGCCTACTCCAAGAACAGCGATTTCGACATCTGGGTCTGTCACCGACCCGACCTCCCCGAGGCCCAGCGGGACATGCTGACCCGCAAGGCAGAAGCGATCGAAAGCTGGGCGGCGTCGCTCGGGCTGGAAGTCCACTTCTTCGTGCTGGACGACGCCGGTTTCCGGCAGGGGACGCACCAGCACATCTCCAGGGAAAGCAGCGGCAGTGCCCAACACCGCCTGCTGCTGGAGGAGTTCTACCGCACCGGGCTGCTGGCGGCCGGGCGCTACCCGGTCTGGTGGCTGGTGCCTCCCGAGCGCGAGGAGGACTACGAGCAGTACGTGCACGATCTCAAGCACAAGCGCTTCATCAAGCCCAACGAAAGCCTGGACTTCGGCGGCGTGGGCATTCTGCCCGCAGAGGAATTCTTCGGGGCGGCATTGTGGCAGCTGTACAAGGCGGTGGACTCGCCCTACAAGTCGGTTCTCAAGATCATGCTGATGGAGTGCTACGCCAGCGAGTACCCGCGCCCGGAGGCACTCAGCCTGCGCTTCAAGCGCGCGGTCTACGCGGGGGAAATCAACCTGGACCGCCTGGACCCTTACGTGTCCCTGGCGGACAAGGTCGAGGAGTATCTGCTCGAGCGCGGCGACCACACCCGCCTGGAGCTGGCCAGACGGTGCCTGTACTTCAAGGTCAACGAACCCATGAGCCGGCCGGACACGCGCCGCAACGCCACCTGGCGCCGGGAGGCGATGCGCGAGCTGGTCAATCAATGGGAATGGGACCAGGCGAGTCTGCTGATGCTCGACACCCGCCATACCTGGAAGATGCACCGGGTGATGGAAGAGCGGCGCACCCTCGTCGACGCCCTGACCAAAAGCTACCGGACGCTCTCCCAGTTCGCCCGCGAACACGCCGCCACCCTGGCCATAGACCCCGAAGAGCTCAACCTGCTGGGGCGTCGGCTGTACGCCGCCTTCGAGCGCAAGTCCGGCAAGATCGACATCATCAACCCGGGGATTTCCACCGACCTCACCGAAGAGCGCCTGGCGCTGCAACGGGTGGACGGTCCGCCCCAGGACGGCTGGTTGCTGTACCGGGGCGATGGACGCGACCACGACGCCGGCGGACAGGGACCGTTGAAGCGGGCCCGCAGCCTGCTCGAGATGCTGGCGTGGTGCCATTTCAACGGGCTGCTGCACCCGGTCACCACGGTCATCAACCTGCAGCCCCGGGACGGCGAGGTGAGCCCCTGGGAACTGCGGGCCGTGCTGGACAGCCTTCAGCAGCTGTTTCCGGCCGCCGAGCACGAACCGGCCGAAATGAACGACCTGGCCAATCCCGCTCGCATACGGCGGGGCGGACTGTTCATCAACCTGGGCGTGGACCCCATGTCCAAGCTGACCCGCCAGGGCATGCAGCTCACCAGCAATCGTACCGATGCCCTGAGCTTCGGCGGACTGTGGGAAAACCTGGCGCTGAGCTTCGATGAGATCGTGGCCACCAGCTGGCAGGAGGTGCTCACCTTCCGCTACAGCGGCGATGACGGGCTGGCCGACTGCCTGTGCGACTACCTGGCCTGGTCCCCCATCGCCGACGGCAGCGTGCCCGAGCCGCCGGCCTGCTACAGCTTCTCCTCGACCCGTGGCGCGGCCATTGCACGCCGCATCGAGGAGTTGTTTCACGACGTGATCGAATGCTTCTATCGCAGCCGCTGGCGGGACACGGCGCGCTACGTGCTGCGCGTCGGTCACGTTCACTACGTGCTGCAGGCGGAGAACGGCGTTCCCCGCTACCAGCGCCTGGATTCCATGGATGCGCTGCTGGGCGCCCTGGGCGCGCCCCAGGAACGGTTCAGTCCGGTGGTGCTGGATCGCCACACCCTGAGCGAAACGCCGCTGCCGGCGATCCTGCGGGCGAACCGGCCCGGGGCCGTGCAGCTGTTCTACCAGGTCGCCGGCGACAAGGCGCAGGTCTATGTGCTCGACGAGCGCGGCTCGCTGTTCTACCAGAAGGCGCCGTTCCACGACAGCCTGACGCTGCTGTCCCAATACCAGACCTTTCTCGAGGCGGTCGAACAGCGCCGCAACCTGCTGGGGCCGGGCGCCAAGTCGGCGGCCCAGAGCATGGAGCTGGAGTTCTATCAGGTGGTGCGCGAAGCCGGCGGCAAGAGCCGGCTCGACCGCCAGAACATCAATCCGTTTCGGCGCTCCAACAGCTACCTCGGCATTCAGGTCATCGGGGACCTTGCGCAATCGAACCAGGCGGTGTTCACCATGTACTGCAACAGCCGCGAATTCTCCAATGTGGAATTCGGCGACCGGTTGTTCGAGGAAGTATCCGGCTACGTGCTGTCCGAGCGGGCGAGCGGCGAGGCGTATCCCATCTACATTACCGACATCGATCTGTCACGTGCGCTGCTGGGCGCCGACAACACCGGCAATGTGCAGACCGTGCACTTTCTGAACTACAAACGGCGCATCGAGGACCGCTTGAATCGCGCCCTGCAGCGACGCTGACCGCTGGACCCACACCTTACTCTGCGAAGACCGTCTGTGCCGGGAGATGGCGAACAAATCGGCGCCGGAGCACTCCCAGCGGCATTCAATTTCCCTTGCGCACCTCGTCCATGATGCTCTGCAGATCGCGGGCCCAGCCGGCGAACAGCGCGCGCAGGTGGTCATGGGGAAAGAACTGGTCGTAGTCGTGGGGATTGGCGGCCACCAGCACGGTCTGATTGCCTTCGGCGAATATGGCGATCTTCAAAGGCAGGTAGGGAATCAGCTCGGGATGGTCGTGCGCCAGCTCGCGAATCTGGGCGGGTTTGCCGAAAAACACCACCCGATACTTGTCGGTCTTGAACCCCGAACGGGTCAGACCCACGTCAACTCGCTGCACCCGGGACAGCACGTAGCCGTGGTGGGTGATGGCGTCCTGCAGCGCCAGCATGGCCTCCGGAAACGGCTGTTGGGAACGGGCCATGATCAGGTCCTCGGCGTTGGCCACCTGGGCGAGTGCAAACGCGGCCAACGCCATGACCGCCAGCGTAAGCTTGTGCCACTGTCTCATAGGGTGGCCTCCTCCATGATGTCCTTGTACAGGCGGTACATGCGGTCGCAGTCCCGATCCAGCTCGGCGTTGTTGTACAGATGGCTGAGGCGTTTGGGGTTGATGGCCATGACCTTCACCTTGCCGTCCGCTCCCTGCACCACCGTCACGCGGCACGGCAGGAACAATCCGACGCGGGGATCCACCGCCAGCGCCTTGTAGAGAAAGTCGAAATCGCAGAAGTAGACGATCACCTGGTGGGGATTCTCCTTGGCGGCCGGAACGAATCCGTAATCCAGGTGCTGAGTGCGGATGAGGCGGAAGTTGCGGCCCACCGCCGCGTGCTGGATGTTCTTGACGGTCTGCTCCAACCCGTACGGGGAATCGAAGACCAGCACCGCCGGTTCCTTGGCTACGTTCGCGGAGCGGGTAGCGTGTTGTGCCTTCTGGAAGGAGCGGATGTAGCTCACCACGTCGTTGACGTCCGCCAGGGTCAGGCCCATCTTCTTGTAGGACACCATCGGTGTGCCCTGACGGCCGTGCATCAGGGTACGCTTGATCATGTCGTCGCTGGCGGCGGCGAGAAAGCCGGGGTTGTTCAGGCCGGGCGCGATGATCGGCAGGTTGCGCGGCCGGGAAAAGGTCACGCCGGTGCCGCGTCCGCCGCGCCCGTCAGTTCCATGGCAGGCGGCGCAGTGCTGGGCGAACACCTGCTTGCCGTGCTCGGGGTCGCCTTTGACGGGCTGCTGGGAAAACGTGGGTTCCGGCCCCGGCGACCAGCTGCGGATGTAGCGCACGATGGCCTGTATCTGCGCCTTGTCCAGGGAGCTGAACGACGGCATCACCCGCCCCGGGCGACCGAGCCGAATGGTGGTCTCCAGATAGTGATTGCTGACACTGGAAAGAAAGGAGGGCAGCGCCAGGGGCACGCCCACGCCGCCATGACCATGGTCGCCGTGGCAGACTGCGCAGCGCTGGTCGAACAGCATCTTGCCGTTCGGCACCGCAGCCGCGCCGATGCCGGCGGACAGCATACCCGCCAGCGCCAGCGCAGCGGCGATCATTCTTGGGGACATAGACAGCCCTCCCGCGACGTTCAGGTTGGTTTCAGTAACGGCACCTAGTATTCGGCATAGAGGTGGCAAATACGTTGATACAGATCAATGCCCTGTAGAAGGATAAACGTATGCTGACTGTCGCCTGCGGACAAATCTGCTAAGTTTCGGTCATCGGCAACGACGACATCGATCGACCGGTATCGGAGAGGCTGTCATGAAAAGGATGAAGCGGGTATTGGTTGCAGTGGCGGTGGCCGCGACCCTGTCGCTGGGCGGCTGCGCGACCAAACAGGAATCGGGCACCGCCATCGGAGGCATCCTCGGCGGCGTCCTCGGCAGCCAGGTGGGCAGCGGCTCCGGCAAGACGGCCGCGACCATCGCGGGCACCATCGCCGGCGCCGTCATAGGCGGCCAGGTCGGCAAGAGCATGGACGAGACCGACCGCCTCAAGGCGCAGCATGCCCTGGAGACGAACCCCACCGGCCAACCTTCGACCTGGCAGAATCCGGACTCCGGCTACACCTACACGGTAACGCCGGTGAAGACCTACAAGAACACCGAAGGCCGCTACTGCCGCGAGTACACCACCAAGGTGAACATCGGCGGCAAGATGGAAGACGCCTACGGTACCGCCTGCCGTCAGCCGGACGGCACCTGGGAGGTGGTGAACCAGGGGCAGTAGCCGCTCACGCCGATGTGCGCGCCAGCCAGGCGCGCACGTCGGCGATCTCATCCGGACACAATGCGTGGGCCATGGAATAGGTGTGCCATTCCACCCCGTAACCCTGCGCCTCCAGAATGCGGCACGCCAGCTGGGCGGCCAGCAGGGGCACCACCTCATCGTGCAACCCGTGGGCCATCATGATCGGCACCTGGCGGTTGGCGGCAGCCGCCTCGGCCGCCAGCGTGTCGGGCAGTGGCAGGTAGGTCGACAGCGCCAGGATCCCGCCCAGGGGGTGCGCGTGGCGCAGACCCGTGTACAGGGCGACGGCGCCGCCCTGGGAGAAACCCGCCAGCACCACCCGCTCTGACGGCACCCCACGCTCCACCTCGCGGGCAATGAGCGCTTCGAGAATCGCCGCCGAGGCGCGGATGCCCGCTTCATCCTCGTCCTGACGCAGGTCCAGCGTGCGGATGTCGTACCAGGCGCGCATGATCTGCCCGCCGTTGATGGTCACCGGTCGATAGGGCGCGTGGGGCAGCACGAAACGCGTCCGCGACGCCTCCGCCAGTCCCAGCTCCGGCACCAGCGTCTCGAAGTCGTGGCCGTCGGCCCCCAGGCCATGCAGCCAGATCACGCTGGCGTGGGCGTCTTCGGCGGGACCGATCTCCAGGGTCTGCAATTCGCTTTCCGTCATGGGAATCTCTCGCGTGCGGGGCGGGCGTGCGTTGGGTTCGAAGCCTGCGCCCCGTATACTGCACGCTTGTCCCCGGCATATCCAGACAGGGAGTTTTCCCCATGACCCACAGGCCCGTCGGGCGTGCGCTCTGGCCGGCAGGCCCATTGCTGGCTGCGGCCCTGGCACTGGCCGGCTGCGGCCAGAAGGGGCCGCTGTACCTGCCGGCCCCCTCCCAGGCAACAACGCCGTCCCACCAAACCGACACGGAGCACAAGGCCGTCCGCAAGGACAACCCGTAGACCCATGGACCATTTCGAATACCGCAACGACCAGCTGTGGGGCGAGCAGGTGGCGCTGGCCGGCGTCGCCGAACGCTACGGCACCCCCTGTTACGTCTACTCCCGAGCCACCCTGGAACGCCATTGGAACGCCTTCGATCAGGCCCTCGGCGGCCACCCCCATCTGATCTGTTACGCGGTCAAGGCGAACTCCAACCTGGCGTTGCTCAACCTGCTGGCACGCCTGGGCTCGGGCTTCGATATCGTATCGGTGGGCGAGCTGGAACGGGTGCTGCAGGCCGGCGGCGACCCGCGCAAGGTGGTGTTCTCGGGCGTCGGCAAGCGCGCCGACGAAATGCGCCGGGCACTGGAGGCGGGCATCCGCTGCTTCAATGTGGAATCGGTCCCCGAACTCGAACGCCTGAGCCGGGTGGCGTCCGAAGCGGGTTGCGTGGCGCCGGTATCCCTGCGGGTCAACCCCGACGTGGACGCCCGCACCCACCCGTATATCTCCACCGGCCTGAAGGAAAACAAATTCGGCGTGGATATCCGGGAAGCGCGGACGGTCTACCGGCGGGCGGCGGACCTGCCCGGGCTGTCGGTGGTGGGCGTGGACTGCCACATCGGATCGCAGCTCACGGAGGTGGCGCCTTTCGTCGACGCCCTGGACCGTGTGCTGGCGCTGGTGGACGACCTGGGCACCGACGGCATCGCGATCCGCCACCTGGACCTGGGCGGCGGACTGGGAATCCGCTACGGGGACGAACACCCGCCGTCGCCGCAGGATTACGTGGCGCCGCTGCTAAAGCGCCTGGGCGCGCGGGACTGCGAGATTCTGCTGGAACCGGGCCGGGCCATCGTCGGCAATGCGGGCGTGCTGCTGACCCGGGTGGAATATCTCAAGTGCACCGCCCATCGCAACTTCGCGGTGGTGGATGCCGCCATGAACGACCTGTTGCGTCCTGCCCTGTACGACGCCTGGCAGGATATCGTGCCGGTGATGCCGCGCACCGACGCCCCCGAACGGGTCTACGACGTGGTGGGGCCGGTGTGCGAGACGGGGGACTTCCTGGGTAAGGAACGGCGTCTGGCGGTCCAGGAAGGTGACCTGCTGGCGGTCCGATCGGCCGGCGCCTACGGCTTCTCCATGAGCTCCAATTACAATTCCCGCCCGCGGGCCGCCGAAGTGCTGGTGGACGGCGACCGGGCCCACCTGGTACGCGAACGGGAGACCCTCGCCGGGCTGTGGGCCGGCGAGCGCCTGCTGCCCGAGTGATCCCCGCCGCTCCCCGGCCGCGCTGGAGGTGCCCATGGAACGCATACCGGAGCCGGAGCTGATGAACGAACCCGGGCAGGCCCTCGCCTATGCCCGGGCCGACTTCGAGGAACCCCATGCCCGCTTCGTGGCCCTGTACCGGGAGCGCTTCGGTGCGTCTCCGACGGCGGGTTGGGTGCTGGACCTGGGCTGCGGTCCGGCGGATATCACCCGCCGCTTCGCCATCGCCTACCCCGACTGCCGACTGCACGGGGTCGACGGCGCCCCGGAAATGCTGCGCCTGGGCAGGCACGACCTGCAGCGGGCCGGGTTGGATGAACGGGTGGCACTGCTCCAGGGCTACCTGCCCGGCGCCCGCCTTCCCCGCACCGACTATCAGGCGGTGATCTCCAACAGCCTGCTGCATCACCTGGCCGAGCCCATGGCCCTGTGGACGGCGGTCCGGGAATTCGCGGCGCCGGGGGCGCCGGTGTTCGTCATGGACCTCATGCGTCCCGACTCCCGTCGGCAGGCCGAGACGATGGTGGACGCCTATGCGGCCGGCGAGCCCGATGTCCTGCGTCGCGACTTCTTTCACTCCCTGCTCGCCGCCTATACACCGGGGGAGGTACGGACCCAGCTGGACGCGGCGGGACTGGATCGGCTGTCGGTGGAGACAGTCAGCGACCGCCACCTGATCGTGCACGGCCACGCCGGCTGACCTGGCGCGGCGGTCGCCTGGCGGCACCCGATGGTGCAGCGACGGGCCCGGTGCGCTTGCAATGGACCGGCCAAGCGGTACCCTTCGGCCATGGAACTGGCGTTCACCAAGATGCACGGCCTGGGCAACGACTTCGTGGTCGTCGACGCCATCGCGCAGCAGGTCGAGCTGAGCACGGCCCAGGTGCGTCTACTGGCCGACCGGCGCCGCGGCGTAGGCTGCGACCAGGTGCTGCTGGTGGAACGCCCGACCCAACCCGGGGCCGAATTCCGCTACCGGATCTTCAATGCCGACGGCGGCGAAGTGGAACAATGCGGCAACGGGGCGCGCTGCTTCGCGCGCTTCGTACGGGACAAGGGCCTCACGGCAAGTGACCGGATTGCGGTGCAGACCCACGCCGGGCTCATCGAGCTGCGCCTGGAGCCGGACGGGCAGGTGACGGTGGACATGGGCGCGCCGCGGCTGGAACCGGCGGACATTCCGTTTCAGGCGCCGGCCCGCGCGGTCACCTACCCCCTGGAGGTGGAAGGCCGCAGTGTGGAAATCAGCGCAGTGTCCATGGGCAATCCCCATGCGGTGCTGCGGGTGGATTCGGTGGCGACAGCGCCGGTGGCCGAGCTGGGTCCGCGGATCGAACACCATCCCCGCTTCCCCAGGCGCGTGAATGTCGGCTTCATGGAGGTCGTCGACGCCGACCATATCCGTCTGCGGGTTTTCGAGCGCGGCGCCGGCGAGACGCTGGCCTGCGGCACCGGCGCCTGCGCCGCCGTGGTCGCCGGTCGCCTGCAGGGGCTGTTGGCGGAGAAGGTGTCCGTATCCCTGCCCGGCGGCGATCTTATGGTAAGCTGGCAATCTGAAGGAACCCCGGTCCTGATGACCGGTCCGGCCACCTGCGTATTCGAAGGTCGCATTCAGCTATGAGCACACAGCGCAAACCGGGACCGCAAGAAGAATCCCAGCCCCTGAGCGACGAAATGGTGGATAAGTACCTGCGCAGCCACCCCGATTTCTTTGCCGATCACATCAACCTGCTTACCATCCTGCGCATTCCCCACCCGGTGACCGGCGCGGTGTCGCTGGTGGAACGCCAGGTCACCGCACTGCGGGAACAGAACCGGCAGTTCAAGCGCAAGCTGATGGAGCTGGTGCAGACCGGCCGCGACAACGACCGGGTCAACCGCCAGCTGCACAACCTCACCCTCGGCCTGCTGGGCGCGCGCAGCGCCGGCGAGGTCATAGACAGTCTGTTCGAGCACCTGTACCGGGACTTCAAGGCGGACGTGGTGGCACTGGGCTTGTATGACCTGCCCGCCGGGGAAGCGCAGGCGGCCAACGCCCGCGCCCTGGAGCGCGACGACCCGGCGCTGGGTGCCTTCGCCGCCTTCTTCCGCGCCGGCCGACCCCTGTGCGGACGCCTCAAGGGCGAACAGATCGATTTCCTGTTCGGTGAACAGGCCGACCTGGTGGGCTCCGCCGCCTTGATCCCGGTGGGCGGCCACGGCCGCCGCGGTGTGCTGGCCATCGCCAGCGCGGACCCGGCCCGCTTTCACCGCACCATGGAGACGCTGTTCCTGGAACATCTGGGCCAACTTCTGGAGCGGGCACTGGAACGCTACCTGCCCGTCCCGCCGGCCTCGTCCTCCCAGGGCTGATACGGGCCAGGCCGCAGCGACGCCATGGACGCTGCCCCGGACCGTCTCTTGGGTCGGTTTCTGAGCCACCTCCACAGCGAGCGCCGACTGTCACGGCATACGGCCGACGCCTACCGGCGTGACCTCTCGGCGGCGGCCCGCTACTGCGCCTCGGCAGGGCTGTCGGACTGGGCCCAGATGGACACCGGCCATGTGCGCGCCTTCGCCGCCCAGAGCCATCGCCGTGGGCTGTCCGGCCGCAGCATCCAGCGCCGGCTTTCCGCCCTGCGTACATTCTTCGAGTATCTGCTGCGCGAAGGGACGGTGACCAGCAATCCGGCGGTCGACGTGCGCGCGCCCAAGAGCGAGCGGCATCTGCCGGCGGTATTGGACGCCGACAGAATGGGCCAACTGCTGGCCGGCGGACCGGACGATGCCCTGAGCTGCCGCGACCGCGCCATCTTCGAGCTCATCTATTCCTCCGGGCTGCGCCTGGCCGAGGCGGTCGCCCTGAATCTGACCGATCTCGATACCGGCGCCGCTCTGGTCACGGTCACCGGCAAGGGCGCCAAGACGCGGGTGCTGCCCGTCGGCCGCCAGGCCCTGGCGGCGCTGGGCCAGTGGCTGAAGGCACGCGGTACACTGGCGGGCGCGGAGGAACCGGCCATGTTCGTGGCCCGTACCGGCGGGCGCCTGTCGGCGCGCGCGGTGCAGTCCCGGCTGGGCCGCTGGGCCGCCGAACGGGGCATAGCCGGCGTGCATCCCCATGTGCTGCGCCATTCGTTCGCCAGCCATCTGCTGGAATCCAGTGGGGACCTGCGCGCCGTGCAGGAGCTGCTGGGCCATGCCGACATCAGCACCACCCAGATCTATACCCATCTGGATTTCCAGCATCTCGCCCAGGTATATGACCGGGCCCATCCCCGGGCCAAGAAACGCCGCTGAAGGGAATTCCCTTTGCATTCAGCCTGCTTTGGGCGCCGCCCATGGTGTAGAATGGGGCGCTGCGACGCACAAGGAGCCAGCGAGGTGGATCAGTTTCGCGGTACGACCATTCTGTCGGTACGCCGCCACGACAAGGTGGTGATCGGCGGCGACGGCCAGGTGACCCTCGGCAACACGGTCATGAAGGGCAACGCCCGCAAGGTGAGGCGCCTGTACCGGGACCAGGTGCTGGCCGGGTTCGCCGGCGGCACGGCCGACGCGTTCACCCTGTTCGAGCGCTTCGAAGCCAAGCTCGAGCTGCACCACGGCAACCTGACCCGGGCCGCCGTGGAGCTGGCCAAGGACTGGCGCACGGACCGCATGCTGCGCCGCCTGGAGGCGCTGCTGGCCGTGGCCGACAAGAGCGCCTCGCTGATCATCACCGGCAACGGGGATGTGATCGAACCCGAGAACAGCCTGATGGCCGTCGGCTCCGGCGGCCCCTATGCCCAGGCCGCGGCCCGCGCCTTACTGGAGAACACCGAGCTGGATGCGCGCACCATCGTCGAACAGAGCCTGGGTATCGCCGCCGATATCTGCATCTACACCAACCGAAACCTGACCGTGGAAGAGCTGACCGTCGACAGTGCCGGTTGAACGGTCAGCGCCCTCGCTGCACAGGTAGCTACGCAACATGTCCCAGATGACCCCCAGAGAGATTGTCCAGGAGCTGGACAAACACATCATCGGCCAGCAGGCGGCCAAGCGTGCAGTGGCCATCGCGCTGCGCAACCGGTGGCGACGCATGGAGGTCGCCGAAGAGCTGCGTGCCGAGATCACGCCCAAGAACATCCTCATGATCGGGCCCACCGGCGTCGGCAAGACCGAAATCGCGCGCCGGCTGGCGAAACTGGCCAGAGCACCCTTCATCAAGGTGGAGGCCACCAAGTTCACGGAAGTGGGCTACGTGGGGCGCGACGTGGAGTCCATCGTCCGCGACCTGGTGGATGCGTCCATCAAGATGACCCGCGAGGAGGAGATGGAGAAGGTGCGGCGGCCCGCCGAAGACGCCGCCGAAGAGCGCATCCTGGATGCGCTGCTGCCGCGCCCCCATGGCATCGGCTTCGTGGGCGAGGACACCGGCACCCACGACGACACCGACACCCGCCAGAAGCTGCGCAAACGCCTGCGCGAAGGCGCCATGGATGACCGGGAAATCGAGATCGAGGTGTCCGCCACGCCGGTGGGCGTGGAAATCATGGCTCCCCCAGGCATGGAGGAAATGACCAGCCAGCTGCAGAGCATGTTCCAGAACCTGGGCGGCGGACGCACCCGCACCCGCAAGGTGAAGGTCAAGGACGCCTTCAAGATCCTGCGCGACGAGGAAGCGGCCAAGATCATCAACGAGGAAGACATCAAACTGCGCGCCGTGGCCACCGTCGAGCAAAACGGCATCGTGTTCCTGGACGAGATCGACAAAGTGGCCCAGCGCTCCGAAAGCGGCGGGCCGGACGTGTCCCGCGAGGGCGTGCAGCGCGACCTGCTGCCACTGGTGGAAGGCAGTACCGTATCCACCAAGCACGGCATGGTGAAGACCGACCACATCCTGTTCATCGCCTCCGGGGCGTTTCACCTGGCCAAGCCCTCGGACCTGATTCCCGAGCTGCAGGGCAGGCTGCCGATACGCGTGGAGCTGGACGCGCTCAGTGTCGGGGATTTCGTGCGCATCCTGACCGAGCCGGATGCGTCGCTGACCGAGCAGTACGCAGCGCTGATGGCCACCGAGGGCGTGCAGCTGAGCTTCACCGAAGACGGACTGGCCCGCATCGCCGAAGTGGCCTGGGAGGTCAACGAGCGCACCGAGAACATCGGCGCACGACGTCTGCACACGGTCATGGAGCGGCTGCTGGAAGTGATCTCGTTCGAGGCGGCGGACCGCAGCGGACAGACGCTGACGGTGGATGCGCCGTACGTGGACGAGCAGCTCTCCGAGCTTGCCCGGGACGAAGATCTGAGCCGGTATATACTCTGACCCGATAAGAATGGCCGCTGCCCGCATAGCGCCGGCCGGCCATGTGCCCAATACCCAGGAGTCGAAAATGAGCACACCACACCCCACCGACGTCCAGCTGCACCAGAAGTCCCGCGTGCTGGAGCTGACCTACGAAGACGGCTCCCACTTCGAACTGCCCTGCGAGTACCTGCGCGTGTACTCTCCGTCCGCCGAGGTGCGCGGCCACGGGCCGGGCCAGGAGGTCCTGCAGCTGGGCAAGGAGGACGTCAACATCGTCAACATCAAGCCCGTGGGCAACTACGCCCTGCAGTTCGAGTTCGACGACAAGCACGATACCGGCATCTATTCCTGGGAGCTGCTCTACGACCTGGGCGTCAACAAGCAGAAATACTGGCAGCAGTACCTGGACCGCCTGCAGGAAGCCGGCTACCAGCGCAGAGAGGTGGAGCCACAGTGACCCGACGCCCGCCGCACCGCCAGGGCGAGTCCGACCGGGAAGCCGAAGGGGGCACCACCCACTTCGGCTATCAGCAGGTGCCCTGGAACGAAAAGGCCAGGCGCGTGGCCGGCGTGTTCGATTCGGTCGCCGACCGCTACGACGTCATGAACGACGTCATGTCGCTGGGCATCCATAGGTTGTGGAAGCGCTTCACCATCGAGATGAGCGGCGTGCGCCGCGGCCAGCGGGTGCTGGACCTGGCCGGCGGCACCGGCGACCTGGCGGCCCGTTTCTCGCGCATGGTGGGTCCTGACGGCGAAGTCGTGCTCGGCGACATCAACGCCTCCATGCTGCAACGGGGACGGGAACGGCTGACCGACCGGGGCGTGGCCGGCAACCTGCAATACGTGCAGGTCAACGCCGAAGCGCTGCCGTTTCCCGATGACCATTTCGACTGCATCACCATCGCCTTCGGTCTGCGCAACGTCACCGACAAGGACGCCGCGCTGGCCTCCATGTACCGCGTGCTGCGCCCCGGCGGGCGACTGCTGGTGCTGGAGTTCTCCCACCCCAGGGCGCCGGGCCTCAAGCCCCTGTACGACTTGTACTCGTTCAAGATGCTGCCGCTCATGGGCCGGTTTATCGCCCGCGACGAAGCCAGCTACCGCTATCTGGCCGAGTCGATTCGCATGCATCCGGACCAGGAGACGCTCAAGCAGATGATGGAACAGGCGGGCTTCGAGCGCTGCGAGTATTTCAACCTCACCGGCGGCATCGTGGCCCTGCACCGCGGTTACAAGTTTTGAGAACACGCCGCGCCAGTGTCCGACCCGCCCCTCCGGCCGCCAGGCGGGGGGCCGCAGCGAGTGACCGTCCCGAGGGCAAGGCCGTTTCGGGGGACGCGCGGTGAATGCACCGGGCTGGCTGAGCGGGGCCGTGGAAAGCGCGTTCAATCGCTACATGGCCCTGGATCCCCAGGCCTTGTCCGCATTGGCGACGCTTGAGGGCAAGGTCATAGCGCTGCAGATAACCGGGCTGGAACTGGAGTTGTATTTTCTGCCCGGTGCCGACGGGGTCCAGGTCCTGGGCCGTTACGAAGGCGAACCGGACACCCGGCTGTGCGGCACACCCCTGGCCCTCGCGCGCCTTGGTATCAGTCGGGGGGTGGACACCAGCGCGTTTGGCGGCGAAATCGAAATCGGCGGCGACACCGAGACCGGCCAACGGTTCAAGGAAGCCCTGGACGCCGTCCAGCTGGATTGGGAAGAGTGGCTGTCCCACGCCACCGGCGACGTGGTCGCCCACCAGCTGGGCAGCGCCGTGCGACGGTTTACCGAATATCTCAATCGCACCGCCGAAACCCTGGTGACCGACACCGACGAGTACCTGCACGAAGAGGCTCGGCTGGTGCCGGCTCGCGTGGAAATCGAGAACTTCATGGATGACGTGGATCGGCTGCGGATGGCCGCGGACCGGCTGGAGGCGCGGGTAAGGCGGCTGACAAGGACGCTGGACGGGGAAGCGGGGCCGCAGACATGATCGCCTCCGCCGTGCCGGAAAAGACATGAGTCCCCTGCTCGGGCCCGGCCAGATCTGGCGTGTGCTGTACATCAACCTGGTGCTCATGCGCCATGGGCTGGACGAGGTCATTCTCGCCACCCATCTGTTCCGGCCGTTCCGCTTTCTGTTGTATCTGGCACCGTGGAACTGGTTGCGGCGCAGGCAGGGACCGCGCGGGGTGCGCATCCGCCGGGCGCTGGAGGATCTCGGGCCCATCTTCGTCAAATTCGGCCAGATCCTGTCCACCCGCCGCGACCTGATGCCCGACGACATTGCCGAGGAGCTGGCGCGACTGCAGGACAGGGTGCCGCCCTTTGCCGGCGAGCGCGCCCGGGCGCTGATCGAGAAGGCCTATGGCCAATCCCTGAGCGAGGCGTTCCTGGAATTCGACGAGACACCTCTCGCTTCCGCCTCCATCGCCCAGGTGCACGCCGCCCGCCTGCATGACGGGCGGGAGGTGGTCGTCAAGGTGCTGCGCCCCGATATCGTACGGGTCATCCGACGGGACGTGAGCCTGATGCGCTATGTGGCGGGACTCGCCGAGGACTACTGGCGTGAAGGCAAGCGGCTGCGCCCACGGGAAGTGGTCGCGGAGTTCGAGAAGACCCTCTACGACGAACTGGATCTGCTGCGCGAGGCCGCCAACGCTTCCCAGCTGCGGCGCAACTTCATGGGTTCCGCGCTGCTGTACGTGCCGGAGGTGCATTGGCCGTACTGCCGGCGCAACGTGATGGTGATGGAGCGCATTTCCGGCACGCCCATCGGCGACATCGCGGGACTGCGCGCCCAGGGCATCGACTTCAAGGCGCTGTCCGAACGTGGCGTGGAGATATTTTTCACCCAGGTGTTCCGCGACAACTTCTTTCACGCCGATATGCATCCGGGCAATATCTTCGTCAGTCCCGAGGGCCGTTACGTGGCGGTGGACTTCGGTATCATGGGTACGCTGAATCCCACCGACCAACGTTACCTGGCGGAGAATTTCGTGGCCTTCTTCCGGCGCGACTACCGGCGGGTCGCCGAGCTGCACGTGGAATCCGAATGGGTCCCCGCCAGCACCCGGGTGGACGAGTTCGAATCGGCAATCCGCACGGTGTGCGAACCCATCTTCGAGCGGCCCTTGAAGGACATTTCCTTCGGGCAGTTGCTGCTGCGCCTGTTCCAGACGGCGCGGCGCTTCAACATGCAGGTGCAACCTCAACTGGTGCTGCTGCAGAAGACCCTGCTCAACATCGAGGGGTTGGGAAGGCAGCTGTATCCCGACCTGGATTTGTGGCAGACCGCCAAGCCCTTCCTGGAACGCTGGATGAGCGAACAGGTTGGAGCGCGCGCCTTCGCGAGCAATCTTAAGAGCAGTGTCCCCACCTGGGCCGAAAGCCTGCCCGAGCTGCCCCAGCTGGTTCATCACACTTTCAAGCAGGCGGCCGAAGGCAAACTGCGGGTGGAATGGACATCGGCGGAGCTGCGGGAGCTGCGCCGGGACCTGGCACGCCACAACCGCCGCACGCTGGCCACCATCATGGGCGCCGCGCTGATTGTCAGCGCTGTATTGGTGCTGGGGCTTGGGGGCTATCAGGTGACTACGCTGGCTGACGTACCGGTGTTGTCCTGGGTATTTGGCGGGCTTGGAGCCGCACTGGTGGGGTTCGCCTGGACACGGTAAGCCGGCGCCGTCATCCGCGCAGGCGCTGGCGCAGATAAATGGCCGCCACCAGCAACACCAGCAGAATCACCCATACCAGGATATAGGTCAGCATCGACTGGCGGGCCTTGCGCTTTTCCCACCACGTCCGGGGTTTCACGCCGCGTAGCAGGAACACCACCTTCGCGGACAGGTTCACGCACACCACGTTGACCGCCAGCAGCAGGCCCGCTCCCAGGGCATTGGTGAGCTGACCGGCGCCCAGCATGAGACCAGCCGCCGCCGTCGGCGGCAGCAGCGCCACGGCGACCATCACGCCCACCAGTGCCGTGGGCACACCGGTGGTCAACGACAGAACCGCCGCCGCCCCCGAAGCGAGAGCCAGGGCGATGCTGTCCAGACCCACGTCGGTGCGGGCCATCAGCTCCGCACTGTGCAGATCCAGCGGCCAGAACATGCCGATCAGCCAGGCGAGGAACAGGGCCAGGCCCAGGCCTGCCAGGTCGGTGCGCAGCGCCTGCCAAAGCAACTCCCGGTCCCCCAGAGAGGTGGCAAAGGCGAGCGCGATGTTGGGCCCCAGCAAAGGGGCGATGACCATGGCGCCCACCACCACGGCCACATTGTTTTCGATCATGCCGATGGCGGCCACGATGGTGGACAGCACCACCATCAGCAAAAAGGTCCCCTCCAGGCGTGCACCGCGCTCGATCTGGTTGTAGAGCTCCTCGCGGGTGGTACTCACGCGCCGCGCCTCGGCGTCGGCATCCTCCTGGGGCCGGGGTAGAACGGCGTCCACGGGCAGCACCAGGATACGGCTGTTTTCGCTGCCGGAGAGCAGGCTCTGCAGCGCATCCAGGACGGTCTGGCTCTGCTCGCCGTTCACCAGCATACGCACGCTCCGGCGTCCGTCCTCACAGGGGGCGCCGCACCAGTGATCAATGGCGCCGTGCTGCTCGGCGATGCTGTTGAGGGTGTCCAGGTGGCCCGCATCGGCCACGACTTCGATCACGCGCATGACAACGCCACGCACAGGCGCCGCACGGATGGCGCTCCGGCAGAGGGACACAGAAACGGGAAAGGGCGTGGGCGGCGCACAGGCCGACGGCGATGGCCGGCGGCCACGGTCCCGCCCCCTCCTAGTGCGACGTGGACGCCTGCCATGTCCGCCGTTGGACCTGCTGCAGTTCGATGAGGCGCTTTACGGGCACCAGCCGTACCCCGTACAGCTGAAGTTGCGGCAGCAGGCGGCGCAGCACGGCCATGGTATGGGGATAGGGATGCCCGATGGCCACAGCACTGCCGTCGCGCCGGGCCAGCACCAGCAGGCGCATGAACTGCGCGCGGATGGCGGCGCTGTGACGGTCGTCATCGAGAAACACGTTGCGACGCGTGGTGGGCAGTCCGGTTTCCAGGGCCACCTGCTCGGCGACGGTACGCCGTGTGGTGCGGCTGTCCACGAAGAACAGGCCGCGCCGGGCCAGCGCGTGCATCAGCCAAGCCATGTCACCGGGATGCTGAGTCAGCAGGCTGCCCATGTGGTTGTTCACCCCGGAGACATAGGGCACGTCGGCCAGGTCCGTGGCGAGGGTGTGCAGGAATTCGCGGCGCGTCATGTGCAGGGTGAGGCCGCCGGGGTCGAGCCGTCCGTAATCCTCCGATTGCATCGGAAGGTGGAGGATGACCTCCTTGCCGTGACCGTGGGCCAGCTTCGCCAGCAGACGGGCATGGGGACTGCGCGGCAGGATGGCGCAGGCGACGGGGCCGGGCAGGCGGGTCGCCTGTTCGCCGGTATCGAGACGGTAACCGAGGTCGTCGATGATGATGCTGATGACCGGTGTCCGGATCTGCTCCACCGGGTGCTTTGCGGTTGGAGCGGGCGCCGTGCCGGCGCAGGCGCCGCCGGCGTACACCGCCGCCAGCAGCAGGACGGTCCGCTGCCAGAGCCGGGGCCGGCAGCGGACCGCTGCGATCATTTCAGGACTTCCCGCTGGATATGCAGCCCCCTCAGCATGTTCAGGGCCTCATAGAGCTCGAAGTCGCTGGCGGCAAGCTTCTTCTCCTTGCCGGCATCGGCGGCGCTGGTGGCCTCCCGGCCGGCAATCTTCTTGGCATTGCCGTTGACCAGATGCCCTGTCAGATCCGCTTCCTTGATCATCTCGCCGTTGTTGGCGGCGGCCACCTTGGCCGGCTCCAGGCGCACATCGGGGGTGATGCCTTCGGCCTGAATCGAGCGCCCGGACGGCGTGTAGTAACGGGCGGTGGTCAGCTTGATAGCGGTTCCGTTGCCCAGCGGCACGATGGTCTGCACCGAGCCCTTGCCGAAGGTCTGCTGCCCCATGATGATGGCGCGATGGTGATCCTGCAGCGCCCCGGACACGATCTCCGAAGCGGACGCCGAGCCCTGGTTCACCAACACCACCATGGGCGCCCCGTGCAGAATGTCGTCGGGGGTGGCGCTGAAGCGCAACCGCGAGTCCGGCACCCGTCCCTTGGTGTACACGATCAGGCCTTTCTTGATGAAGGCATCGGACACCGCCACCGCCGCGTTCAGCACGCCCCCGGGGTTGTTGCGCAGGTCCAGCACCAGGCCCTTGAGGGAACCGCCGGCTTCCTTTTTCAGCTTGTCCACCGCCTCCACCACGGCATCGCCGGTCTTGGCCTGGAACTGGGAGATCCGCACATAGCCGTAGCCGGGCTCCAGCATGCGGCTCTTGACGCTCTTGACCCGTATGATTGCCCGCGTGAGGGTGAACTTCAGAGGCTTGCGCTCGCCCTCCCGGACCACCGTCAGGGTGATCTTGGTGCCGGGCTTGCCCCGCATGCGGTTGACGGCGTCGTTGAGGGTCATGCCCTTCACGGGGGTGTCATCCAGACGGATGATCAGGTCGCCGGGTTTGATGCCGGCGCGCTGGGCGGGCGTATCGTCGATGGGCGATACCACCTTGATGAAGCCGTCCTCCATGCCCACTTCGATGCCCAGGCCGCCGAACTGGCCGGTGGTGCCCACCTGCAGTTCCTTGAACTGCTGCTTGTCCAGATATGCCGAGTGCGGATCCAGCCCCGCCATCATGCCGCGGATGGCGTCCTGCATGAGTGTCTTGTCGGAGACCGGCTCGACGTAGTCCTTCTTGATGCGCGCGTACACATCGGTGAATTCGCGCAACTGCGTCAGCGGCAGGCCGGCCGCCTGGACAGGAGCGTTTTCGCGCTCGGCAAACACGGTATGCGTAAGGCTCAGGGACAAGCCCAGAATCGTCCCCGAAAGGACCAGCAGCAGACCTTGCTTAGTGAATTTCATTGAGGTTTTCCATTGGCGGGAGCCGACCCGCTCTTCAGATCGATTGATTGATGATACCGCAGTTGCGGGCTGACCGACCAACGCGGACAGCCGCGCAGATCGGCCGACCATAGCACAGGGTCCGCGGTCACGGAACGCAGATCCTGTGGAGCGGCCCTTGCGAAGCTCTGCACAGCTCGATCAAGGAGAGGATCACAAGGCGCATGGGGGCGGACGAGCGCGGTTTACGGGGGGGAAACGAGCACCCAAAAGCGCTTTTCAATGCCGGAAGCGCCGCTTCAGCGGCCTGTGCGGAGATTTCCTAATGGGCTGCGGCAACGCGGGCGGGGCGCCCGCGGCACCAGTGCATGGGGTTGATGGTATGCCCGTGGGAGCGCAGCTCGAAATACACGCCGCTGTGACTGACTCCGCCGGAATCGCCGGTCAGGGCAATGGGCTCTCCGGCCTCCACCCAATCGCCCACCTGTTTGAGAAGCACCTGATTGTGGCCGTACAGGCTCATGTAGCCGTCGCCGTGATCGATGATCATCAGCAAGCCGAAACCCCGCAGCCAGTCGGCAAAGGCGACTCGACCGCGGGCCACCGCACGCACCTCCTGGCCGGGCGCCGCGGCGATGAACACGCCCCGCCAGCGCAGGTTGCTGCCCTCGCGGGGCGCACCGTAACGGGCCAGCAGATGGCCGGCGACCGGCCAGGGCAGGCGCCCTTTGAGATCCCGAAACGGGCGTTGCTCGCCCGCCTGCGGCGGGATGTCGGCCAACGCCTTCTGCAGCTTCTGCACGAGGTCCTGCAGCTGACGCTCGTTGCGGGTCATATGAGCCAGACGCTCGGACTTGCTCTCGATGCGCGTCTGCAGGCGGGCGAGCACGGCGGCGCGGGAGGCGCGCTCCTTCTGCAGCCGGTCACGCTCGTCGCTGCGCCGGTCACGCAACCGGGTAAGCTGCGCCGTTTCCTTGTCGATGGACTGTTGCACCTCGGCCAGGCGCTGCAGGTGATCCCGAACCTCATCGATGCGCTTGGCGCGCGCCCGCGCGATGTAGCGGTAGTACACCAGCATCCGGCTGATGGTGGCGGGATTGCGCTGATTGAGAATCAGCTTGAGCTCTTCCTGGCGCCCCATGGCGTACGCCGCCCGTACCTGGCGTGCGAGACCGGCGCGCAGGTGATCCAGCGCGGCCTGCTCGTCGCCCTGGCGAGTGCGCAGCTGCTGCAGGCGGCTGCGATGGTCGGCCAGTGCGGCACCCAGATCGTGCAGGCCCCCCGTGAGCTTGGCGATGCGCACTTCGGTGACATGCAGTTCGCGGCTGAGGGTGCCCTGTTTGGCCCGGTCCTTGTCCAGGCTCTCGCGCAGAGCCTTGATGTCGGAACGCAGCTTGCGCAGCTGAGCCGCGCTGGCGCCGGCATCGGAGGCGGCGGGCGCCGGGGAGGGCCCCAGCATACCCAGCAGGATCGCAACGGTAAGCAGCACCAGGATGAAGGGGCCCCGGGTGGTCCGGGCATGGCATCGGCGGGGAAGGTTGGCGGCGTGAAACACGATTTTGCAGTGCGCAGCGGCTGTCCGTTCAGCGGGACCAAAGGGGACGACCGGCAGCCGGCCCCGGCTCTACACCTTGCTGCCCTCGGCAGCTCTCGGCACCGACCCCCACGACAAAGGGCCCGGCCCGGCGGGCTCCGCGGCACCCGGCACAACCGACCACTCGGCCAGACCCGCGAGCGGTGCGCGCCCGTTTGCTAGGAAACGTCCCGGGTTTCCAGCTCGGGCTCGCCGGCGCCGGCCTCTTCGGCGACCGGAACCAGCAGAGAGGTACCGCTCATCTCATGGGGCTTGGGCAGCCCCATCAGCTGGAGCATGGTCGGCGCCACGTCGCACAACGAGCCGCCGGTGGCGAGGCTGGCCGGCCGACCCACATAGATCAGCGGCACCGGGTTGGTGGTGTGGGCCGTGTGGGCCTGCCCCGTGTCCTCTCCGCGCATCTGCTCGGCGTTGCCATGATCGGCAGTGATCAGCATTTCCCCGCCCGACTGGCGCAGCGCCGTCTCCACCCGCCCCAGACAGCGGTCGATGGTCTCGATGGCGACCACCGCGGCATCGAAGTTGCCGGTATGTCCGACCATGTCCGGATTGGCATAGTTGCAGATGATGACGTCGTACTTGCCGCTCTCGATGGCTTCCACCAGCCGGTCGGTCACCTCCGGCGCACTCATCTGCGGCTTCAGGTCGTAGGTGGCCACCAGCGGCGAGGGCACCAGAATGCGGTCTTCGCCTTCGAAGGGCTCCTCACGGCCGCCGTTGAAGAAGAACGTCACGTGGGCATATTTTTCCGTTTCCGCCAGCCGCAGCTGATGGAGCCCGAGGCTCGCCGCATACTGGCCGAACACGTTGTTCAGGCGCTCGGGCGGAAAGGCGACCGGAATATCGAACTCGGCGTTGTACTCGGTGAGGCTCACAAAGCGCCCCAGGCGGGGCGCGGCGGTACGCTGAAAGCCATCGAAATCCGGCTCGATGAACGCCCGGGTGATCTGGCGGGCCCTATCGGAGCGGTAGTTCATGAACACCACCACGTCGCCGTCCTCGATGGTGACCGGCGCTTCGCCGGGCGGAACGATCCGGGTGGCCTGCACGAACTCGTCACCCTCGCCCCGCTCGTAGGCCATGCGCAGGCCGGTGCCCGCATCCGGCGCCTGGAAATCGGCCTTGGCCTGGGTGATCAGGTCGTAGGCGGCCTGGATGCGGGGCCAGCGGTGGTCCCGGTCCATGGCGTAGTAGCGCCCGATGATGGAGGCGAAACGCCCGCCGCCGAACTCGCGGAACTTGTCCTCCATGAGGGCGATGGAATCGGCAGCGCTGCGCGGCGGCGTGTCCCGTCCGTCCAGAAAGGCATGCATGTAGACCCGCGATGCGCCGCGCTGGATGGCCAGCTCGACCATGGCGTGAATCTGGCATTCGTGGCTGTGCACGCCTCCCGGCGACAGCAGCCCCAGCACATGCACCGCCTTGTCGTTGGTCACCGCCAGATCGACGGCGTCGGTCAGGGTCTGATTGGTGAAGAACGAACCGGTCTTGATGGCCCGGCTGACCCGGGTGAACTCCTGATAGACGACGCGACCGGCGCCCAGGTTCAGATGACCCACCTCCGAGTTGCCCATCTGGTCGCCGGGCAGGCCCACCGCGGCGCCGGAGGTACGGATAAAGGTATGGGGGCACTCCCGCCACAACCGATCCCAGACCGGCTTGCGGGCCGCGGCTATGGCGTTGTCCTCCGACCGCTCGCTATGGCCCCATCCGTCCAGAATCACCAGAACCACAGGCTTGGGCGTCACTGACATGGCGCTACTCGATGTTTTCTCGATGGAAATCTAGAAAAAGTCTAACCCGAAACGCCCCCCGCCACCAAGGCGGCCGGCGACGTCGAGGCCGCCCCGCGGCCGGCGGGCGGTGCGGATGTAAAGAAAAGCTTTCCTAGCTTCTCAAATGGCTTATTATTGTATAGTGTTTTAGTTATTAAAGGCAGTCCGGAAGTTAGGTATGACCAGCTCACGCAACCCCACGGCGGACCAGTCTGCCCAGTGCTACACGGGACTGATCACCATGATGACGTCAATGAGTGAATCGCTGATTACAGGGGACGAGGACATCGAGCGCGCGTCGCGCTCCCTGAAGGCCATGTCCCACCCGCTTCGACTCAAGATCCTGTGCACCCTGGGAGACCAGGAGGTCAGCGTTCAGGACATCGTCGAACATGTTGGTACGTCCCAGAGCAACATCTCCCAGCATCTGGCCATTTTGCGCGACAAGGGCATTTTGGCCTCCCGCAAAGACGCCAACCGGGTGTATTATCGCGTCGGCGACGCGCGCACCCTGCGACTGATCGGCATGATGCGGGACGTCTTCTGCACCAAAGGCCTGTAGCAGGACGCGGCGCCGCTTCCGGTCGCCCGGCACAGCCCACGACCAACGGCACCTGCAGTGCGGAGCCACACACTGCAGGGAATGCTGTGGCCGGTGTCCCGTAGGGCACCGCCTTCTCCCGTCAATCCAGATCCGAACACCTCCATGATCAATGAAACACAGTTGAGTGAATTCGTCGTACGCCATTGGGAACTGGTGGCGGCGTTCGTCGCCCTGCTGGCACTGCTGGTGGGCAACGAAGTCCAACGCACATTGCGCGGCATCCGGGACGTGGGTCCGATGGAGGCCACCCAGATGCTCAACCATAAGGATGCCCTGCTGCTGGATGTGCGCGAAGACAAGGAATACCGCGAGGGGCATATCGGCGATGCCATCCACATTCCCCTGGCCGCGCTGGCCGGGCGCGTCAGCGAACTGGAAAAGCACAAGGGCAGGCCGGTGGTGGCCTATTGCCGCAGCGGCCAGCGCTCGGCCCGGGCCGGCGCCATGCTCCGCAAGCAGGGTTTCGAAGTCTATAATCTGGGCGGCGGCATCATGGCATGGCAGAATGCCAACCTGCCGACCACCCGAAAGTGAGCAGCGACAATGGCAGAGGTAGTGATTTACGGTACCGGCGCCTGCTTCTATTGCACCCGCGCCCGCCGGTTGCTTGACCACAAAGGCGTGTCCTACACCGACATCCGCATCGACCGCGAGCGGGACCGTCGGGCGGAAATGGAAGCGCGCAGCGGCGGCGCCTACACCGTGCCGCAGATTTTCATCGGCGCGACACATGTGGGCGGTTATGATGACATGGCCGCGCTGGACCGCGCCGGCAAGCTGGACGCGCTGCTGGAACTGGACCGCCCGGAGGCCTGAGCCATGGCCGACAGCCTGCACGTGGTGTGTCCCCATTGCGATCAGACCAACCGGGTGCCCCGGGAGCGCCTCGGAGCCGGCGCCAAGTGCGGGCAGTGCCATCAACCGCTGTTCACCGCCCATCCACTGGCCCTGGACGAGGCCCGTTTCGAGCGTCACCTGGGGCGCAGCGACCTGCCGCTGCTGGTGGATTTCTGGGCGGCCTGGTGCGGTCCGTGCCAGACCATGGCACCGATTTTCGAGCAGGCCGCCGGCCGGCTGGAGCCGCGGGTGCGGCTGGCCAAGCTGGACACCGACCATAACCAGCAGCTGGCAGGGCGGCTCGGCATCCGCGGCATACCGACGCTGATCCTGTTCAAGGGCGGGCGCGAGGCCGCGCGCACCTCCGGCGCCATGGGTCTGGCGGACCTGCTAAGCTGGACCGAGCAGCACCTCTGACACGGTCCGACAACACCGAACAACAACGACCATCCGACAACGAGACCGACTTATGAGCGAAAATCCAGCAGGAACCGATCCGCAGGCCGACCAGGGCCCCCAGTTCGCCATCCAGAAGATCTACCTGAAGGACGCTTCCCTGGAGACGCCGAATTCGCCGACGGTGTTCACCCAGGAATGGAATCCCGAGATCAACCTGCAGCTCAACAGCGACGCCACCGCGGTCGCCGAGGATGTCCACGAAGTGGTGCTGTCCCTGACCGTGACCGCCAAGCTGGGCGAAAAGACCGCCTTCCTGGCGGAGATCCAGCAGGCGGGAATCTTCACCCTGCAGGGCTTCGAGCAGAACGACCTGGGACCGATGCTGGGAGCGTACTGCCCCAGCGTGCTGTATCCCTTTGCCCGCGAGGCGGTGGCGGACCTGGTCGCCAAGGGCGGCTTCCCCCAGCTGTTGCTGTCACCCATCAACTTCGACGCCCTCTATGCCCAGCGCTCCCAGGAAGCGCAGGCCCAGACCGCCGGCCAGCCGGCCCACTGACGGTCCCCGCCCGGGCGCGCCGGTGCAGCCGGCCCTGCCCGGGGAGCCGTTGCCGTGAACGCACCGCAAAGCTGCCCGGTGGCCGTGTTGGGCGCGGGTTCCTGGGGCACCGCGCTGGCCATACTGCTGGCCCGCAACGGCCGTCCGGTGCGCCTGTGGGGTCGCGATGCGACCTTCATGGCCACCCTGCGGGCCGAGCAGCGCAACCCCCGCTACCTGCCGGACAATCCTTTTCCCTCCGGGCTGCAGGTCGAGTCCGACCTGGACCGGGCACTGGCGGATTGCGCCGACATCCTGCTGGTGGTGCCCAGCCATGCCTTTCGCGGCCTGCTGGAACAGCTGCGGCCCCGCCTCTCAGCGGGCACCCGCCTGGCGTGGGCCACCAAGGGTCTGGAGCCCGGCACCGGCCAGCTGCTGCACACGGTGGTGTCCCAGATGATCGGAACCGACCATCCCACCGCCGTCATCTCGGGTCCCACCTTCGCACGCGAAGTGGCCGCCGGGCTGCCCACTGCGGTCACCGTCGCCTCCGCCGATCCCACCTTCGCCACCGAGCTGGCGGCGCTGCTGCACGGGGAGACCTTTCGGGCCTACTCCAGCACCGACGTGATCGGGGTGGAGCTGGGCGGCGCGGTAAAGAACGTGCTGGCCATTGCGGCGGGCATTTCCGATGGTCTGGGCTTCGGCGCCAACAGCCGCGCCGCCCTCATCACCCGCGGGCTCGCCGAGCTCATGCGCCTCGGTGAAGCCATGGGCGGCCACCGGGAGACGTTCATGGGCCTGGCCGGCGTCGGCGACCTGGTACTGACCTGCACCGACGACCAGTCCCGCAACCGACGCCTGGGGCTGTACCTGGGCCGCGGCATGGCGCTGCAGACCGCCCTGGAGAAGATCCAGCAGGTGGTGGAAGGGGTGGGCACCGCCCATGAAACCCTGCAGGTCGCCGGCCGCCACGGGGTGGAAATGCCCATCACCGAGCAGGTCCACCGGGTGCTGCACGAAGGGCTGGCGCCCCGCGACGCGGTTCAGGCCCTGCTGCATCGGGAACCGAAGCCCGAATCCTGGTAGGGCCTGCCGGCGGTCGGAGCCGGCGTTGTCCGTGGCGTGCGGCGTCGGTGTTCCGTGCGGGACATGGGGTTCGTCGGCGGGCTTCAGATACAGACCGGGCTTCGCGCCGCTCAGCCCGACAACCGGCACAAGCACCGCCGCCGTCCACCCGGCGCGGTCAATCCCGGCCGGCCGCCCCCGCGAAATCACCCTGTCGCCACGCCTCGTACACCAGCACGGCAACGGCGTTGGACAGATTCAGGCTGCGGCTGCCGGGGACCATGGGAAGACGCAGCACCCGCTCGTCCGGCAACCCGTCCAGCACCGCCTGGGGCAGGCCGCGGGTTTCCGGCCCGAACAACAGCGCATCCCCCGGCCGGTAGACGACTTCCGCGTAGCATTGCCGCCCCCGGGTGGAAACGGCGAACAGCCGCGGCGGATTCACCGCAGCGCTGAACGCGTCCAGGCTCGGGTGCTGCTCGATGTGCGCCCATTCCCGGTAGTCCAGACCGGCGCGGCGCAGACGGCTGTCATCCAGCTCGAATCCCAGCGGATGGATCAGATGCAGACGGCTGCCGGTGTTGGCGCAAAGGCGTATGATATTGCCCGTATTCGGCGGAATCTCGGGCTGATACAGGACCACATGGAACATGCAAGCCACCATGAACGGGACCGGGCCCGGCGGGCGCCGGTCGCAGGCCCGACCGCCGCAGGAGACGAAGACTGATGGTCGACGCGATCGAGCCGCTCAGCGCGGATGAACGCCAGATGCTGGCGGTGGACTTCTGCGGCCTGGCATTCAACACGCCGCTGGTGCTGCTGTCGGGCTGCGTAGGCTTCGGCGAAGAATACACGCGGGTCAGCGGCTTTTCCAACACCGACGTGGGTGCCGTGTGCCTGAAGGGCACCACCCTGGAGCCGCGTCTCGGCAACAGCCCCCACCGTGTCTACGAGACCCCCGCAGGGATGCTCAATGCCATCGGCCTGCAGAATCCGGGTACCGATTATGTGGTCGGCTCCATCCTGCCCAAACTGGATTTCCAGGAGACCCGCTTCATCGCCAACGTCTCCGGTTCCACGGTGGAGGAATACGAAGCGGTCACGCGGCGTTTCGACGACTCGCCCATCGATGCCATAGAGATCAACATCTCCTGTCCCAACGTCAAGGAAGGCGGGGTGGCGTTCGGCAACGACCCGGACATGTCGGCGCGGGTGGTGGAAGCCTGTCGAAGGGTGACGAACAAGCCCCTCATCACCAAGCTGTCCCCCAACCAGACCGACATCGCCGGCAATGCCCGGCGCTGCATCGAGGCCGGCAGCGACGCCTTTGCCGTTATCAACACCCTGATGGGCATGGCCGTGGACATCGAAAGCCGGGTACCGCTGATCGGCAACAACCAGGGCGGCCTTTCCGGGCCGGCCATCAAGCCCATCGCCCTGCTCAAGGTCCACCAGGTCTATCAGGTGTGCCGCGACCATGGCATCCCCATCATCGGCCAGGGCGGCATCGCCAGCGCCGACGACGCCCTGGAATTCCTTATCGCCGGCGCCTCCGCCGTGGGTGTCGGTACAGCACTGTTCTACGACCCGCTGGTCTGTCGGCGCATCAACGCCGGCATCGTGGACTACCTGCATCGCCACCAACTGGCCGAAGTCGGCCAGCTGACCGGCTCGCTCATCCTCAACGACACCGCCACCGGCTGCAGCCCCAGCAGCTGCAGCAACTGACCCGCCCCCCGCGTTCCGGCAAGCGGCTGGAACGAACCTTGCTTGCCCCTCCCGTAAAGCGTTTCGCACCAAAAATTTGACGGCCCGTGGTGGGACCTTGCGTCCCGCGCAAGGCCTGGAAAAGCGGGAAGCATGAGGCCGGTTCCCACTGGGTCGCCGGCCGATGGGCATCGCCTATGCGTCAGCAGGTCAACCTGTTTCTGCCAATGTTCCGGAAGGAGCGGAAAGTCTTTTCCGCCCGGACGCTGCTGTTCATATGCAGCCTGGCATTGACCGCTTTGCTGGTCGCCTACGGCTTTTCCCGCTGGCAGCTGGTCCGCCTGGACGGCACGCTGGCGGGCCTGCGCAAGCAACATGCGGCGCTGGCTTCCGAGCTCGCCACCCTCAAGCCCCCACCGGCCACCGACACTTCGGCACTGGATGCCCGCATCAAGACCCTCAAGGCCCGCCTGCAGGCCCGCCGCCAGCTGGTGAACGGCATCGAGCGGCTGGTGGACGCCAATCGCCGGGGCTTCGCGGACCAGTTCCGGGCGCTGGCCCGGGAGCATGTGCGCGGGTTGTGGCTGACCGGTCTGCAGATCAATCGCCAGCAGGACGGGCTGGTACTCAAAGGCGTCGCCCTGCAGCCCCAGCTGGTGCCCGCCTACCTGCAGATGCTTCCCAGCCAGGGCGCGTTCCGGGGCGTGGACTTCCACACCGTCGAGCTCAAGCGGGACGCCAAGCACCGCCGCCATGTGGACTTCGTGCTCAAGGCCGGCGGCACCGGCCATGGGTTGCTGCCGTGAAGGAGCGGCTGCAGCTGTGGTCCGAGCGCATCGACGCACTGTCCCTGCGGGAACGTGCACTGCTGCTGGTGGCCGCGGTCGCCGTGCTGTTCGGCATCGTCAACACCCTGCTGCTCGCCCCACTGGCGCGCACCCAGCACGAGCGCACGCAACAGATCCAGCGCATCCAGTCGCAGATCGCGACCCAGGGCCAGCAGGCGCGCAACCTCTCCCTCCAGGGCCGCAACACCGATGCCGATCCGCGCCAGCGGGAGCTGACCCGTTTGCACGAGCAGTTGGCGGCCGTGGACAAGCGCCTGCGCCGGCGGCTGGGAACCCTGATCAGACCTTCGCAGGCGCCGGCGGTGCTGAAGACGCTGCTGCGGCGCGAACAGGGTCTGCGACTGATCAGCCTGGAGGCGCGCCGGGCACCGCCGCTGCCGGCCTCCGGCAACCTGTCCGGATCGCAGCCCGACAGCCTTGGCGACGCCGGCATCGCGCGCTACACCTTCACGCTTCATTTCAAGGGCAGCTACCTGTCCACCCTCGACTACCTGCAGGCCCTGGAAAAGCTGCCCTGGCAGCTGTTCTGGCAGCGCATCGATCTGCAGGCGGACCGCCACGCCGATACCCGGGTCACCCTGGAGGTGTACACCCTCGGGCAGGCCGACGCAGAGCACTTTCAATGAGCACCGGCGGCAACCCATACCAGCGTTGGGCCCTGCTTCGGGGGCCGGCCCTGCTGGCCGCCCTGCTGCTGGCCGGCACCGCCGCCGCGGAGGCGCCTCTCAGGGATCCGACACTGCCGAGCCAACCGAGCGTATTCGCCGCCACGCCGACAGCCCACGGCGGCCGTTGGCGACTGACCTCCACGCTGGTGGGACCCCACCGGCGCCTGGCTGTCATCAACGGCCGCACCGTCACCCAGGGCCAGCAATTCGAGGGGGCCCGCATCCTGGCGATCGGCAACGGCGAGGTCCGGGTCCGCAGCCGGGGGCGCACCGTCACTCTGCGTGTGCTTTCCGGAACCACCGTACGCAAGCAAAGGAGTCGAACAGAGCCATGAGCCAGTCGTTGCACGCCCTGCGCTGGCTGAGCGCAGCCCTGGTGGCCGCCAGCCTGAGCGCCTGCCAGAGCCTGCCGTCCGGGAACAACAACGCCGGCAAGGCGATCCAGCAGGCCCTGCAGCCGCAGACGCCCAGTCACACTGCGCCGGTGCCGCAACCGCCCGAGGCCGTACAGAACGCCCTGCTGCCGCCGGTCACCGTGCAGGCACCGAACCAGACGCCCCCCACCCAGCAGCGCTTCAACGTGAGCGTCAACGAGGTGCCCGCCCGCCAGTTCTTCATGGGACTGGTGCAGGGCACGCCCTACAACATGGTCGTGCATCCCGATGTGAAGGGGAAGATTTCCCTGGACCTGAAGAACGTCACCGTCAACGAGGTGATGGATACGGTGCGGGATGTCTACGGCTACGAGTTCCGGCGCGAGGGGAACCTGTTCGAAGTGCTACCGGCGCGGCTGCGCTCGCGCATCTTCCACGTCAACTATCTCAACATCCGTCGCACCGGCACCTCGGAGACGCGGGTGAGTTCCGGCGGCATCAGCGAGGGTCCGTCCAACAACGGCAACTCCAACAGCAACTCCGCCAATCCCACCGGTACCACCAACACCATGAACGGCAGCAACCCGGGCGATTCCTCTCAGCCCCAGCAGCTGTCGGGCAGCGCGGTCACCACCCAGTCGAACGCCGATTTCTGGAGCGGCCTGAAGACGGCGCTCACCCTGCTGGTGGGCGACAAGGACGGTCGCAGCGTGGTGGTAGACGCCCAGTCGGGCATCATCGTGGTTCGCGCCATGCCCAACGAGCTGCGGGACGTGGCCGACTTTCTTCACGCCACCCAGAACTCCGTCCAGCGCCAGGTCATCCTGGAGGCGAAGATCCTGGAAGTGGATCTGAATCACGGCTTCCAGTCCGGCATCAACTGGGCGGCCCTGGGACAGCCCGGCACCGGCAAATCCATTCTCGCCGGGCAGGTGGGCGGCGGGACGCTGCTGGGCAGCGCGGGTCAGTCGAGCATCGCGGGCAATACCGGCAATCTCAACCCGCTCAACTTCTCGCCCCTGAACGGCACCGCCACGTCGGCGTTCGGCGGCATGTTTTCGCTGGCCCTCAATCTGAACGACTTCAACGCCTTCATCGAGCTGCTCAAGACCCAGGGCACCGTACAGGTGCTGTCCAGTCCGCGGGTGGCCACCGTCAACAACCAGAAGGCGGTGATCAAAGTGGGCAGTGACGAGTACTTCGTCACCAACGTCAGCACCAACACCAGCACCACCAGCGTCGCCGGCATCAACCAGAGCGTGAACGTACAGCTCACGCCGTTCTTCTCCGGGGTCGCTCTGGACGTGATTCCGGAAATCAGCGCCAGCGGCGAGGTGATCCTGCACGTGCACCCTTCGGTGAGCAACGTCACCGAGAAGAACAAGAAGATCGCGGTTTCCACCGACACCAATCTGGACATCCCGCTGGCCCTCAGCAGCATCCGGGAAACGGACACCATCATCCGCGCCCACAGCGGACAGGTGGTGGTCATCGGCGGACTGATGAAGAACCAGGTGGAGGATACGGTGGCCTCCACGCCGGTGCTGGGGGACCTGCCCGTGGTGGGCGGTCTGTTCCGCCACACCAAACGCTCCAACGTGAAGAGCGAACTGGTGATTCTGCTGCGCCCGATCGTGGTCAAGGGCAACGGCGATTGGGCCGGCAGCCTGCGGCGCACCGCACGGCGGTTCCGGGATATGGACTGGGGCGCACGGCTCCCGGCCGGCAACCCCTGACGGCACAGGGCGACATCGGGATCAGGCATGTACCTGGAACATTTTCACCTCGACAAGGCGCCGTTCACGCTCACGCCGGATACGGGTTTCTTCTACGCCCATGCCAGTCAGCGTGAGGCGCTCAACGTGTTGCGGGTGGCGCTGGGCAGCGGCGAGGGTTTCATAAAGGTCACCGGCGAAGTGGGCACCGGCAAGACGCTGCTGTGCCGGCAGCTGCTCAACACCCTGGGCGAGGACTTCGTCACCGCCTACATACCCAATCCCCAGCTCACGCCGGCGGCGCTGCGCATGGCGTTCGCCGAAGAGCTGGGCCTGTCGTTTCCCCGCAATCTGGGCCAGCACCGGCTCACCAAGCTGATCAACGAACGGCTGGTTGAGCTCAACGGGGCGGGCAAACGGGCCGTACTGCTCATCGACGAAGCGCAGGCCATGCCCGAGGACAGCCTGGAGGCCCTGCGCCTGCTGACCAACCTGGAAACCGAGCGCGACAAGCTGCTGCTGGTGGTGCTGTTCGGTCAGCCCGAGCTGGATCGGCGCCTGGCGCAGGCGAGCATCCGCCAACTCAAACAACGCATCGTGTTTTCCTATCGGCTGCGGCCCCTGGATCGACCGGCCGTGGCCCAGTACGTGGCCCATCGGCTGCGGGTGGCCGGTCACCAGGGCCCGCCGCTGTTCACGCCGCGCGCCCTGCGCCGGCTGCACGGCGCCACCGGCGGGGTGCCCCGGCTGGTGAACGTGGTTTCCCACAAGGCACTGATGCTGGCCTACGGCCGTGGTGAACGGCGCGTGGCCGCGCGCCACGTACAACGGGCGGCCGCGGACACCGAATCGACTTGCGCCGCGCGGCTGGTTCCCCTGTGGTATGGGACCCTGGGCGCGGTCACCACACTGGCAGGCGTGGGCATGTACTACGTCTGGAGCCTGGCCCGATGAGCGTCGTGAACGACATGCTCAAGGACCTGGAAAGGCGCCGCGCGGACAGCGAGCAGACCGTTGCGTTGGACGGTTTGCTGTCCGCACCGGCGCCCACAGGCGAACGACTGCGGGCGCTGATGTGGGCGGCGCTGGGCGGCGCCGTCGCCCTGGCAGCCGCGGGCGCCTGGCAGTGGATGGATATGCACCGTTCGCCGGTCGTATCGACAACCAAGTCGGTTACTGTGGTGCCTGCCGTCAACCAGGCCGCACAGAGGGTCTCAACCGCCCGTCCGCTGCCGGCCAAACGGCAACCGCAGGCGCCGGCGGGCAAGCTTCCGGCAGACGAGCCGAAAGGCGCGTTCCACGGCGCCGGAGCGGCGCCCGCCCTTGCCGTCATGGGCACCCACGCCCGGCCCGCTAGTGCGCCGTCGACCCACCAAACACCTTTACACACGAAGACCGTCCCCGACACGCCGGCATCCAGCCGCACACAGGCCCGCCCCGAAAGCGCGCCGGGCGACACGCACCATGTCCGGGTACACCGGCGGGCCACCGCGAAGCCGCGGCACCACGCCCGCGCCTCTGTCGGCGGGCCCGGCGCCTCTCACGCACAAGACCACCGCCGTCAGCCGTCGGACGGCGTGACCAAACAGATGCTGCCGCTGTCGCCCCTTGACCAGGCCCGGCAGTTGTATCGCAAGGCGCTGGAGCGCATGCAGCGGGGCAATCTGCTTGACGCCGAAGCGCTGCTGCGCCGGGCACTGGCTCTGGCCCCCGACAGCCGGGAAGCCCGCGCCGCCCTCGCGGCGCTGCTGATCCAGCAGAACCGGCAGACGGAGGCGGCGGCCCTGCTGGTGGCCGGCCTGCGCAGCCAGCCGGGGGATCCGGATTACGCCAAATTGTATGGACGCCTGCTGGCCGGCGAAGGTCACACCAAACAGGCTGTGACGGTCATGGAAACCGCGCTGCCGGCGGCCGGCGGCGACCCCGGCTTTCACGCGTTGCTGGCCGCGCTCTATCAGCGTCTGGGCCGCAACCGGGAGGCGGCGGCGCAGTACCGCAGCGCACTGTCTTCTGAGCCCGCTCAGGCCGTGTGGTGGATGGGGCTGGGGATTTCCCTCGAGAACCTGCAGGCCGACCAGCAGGCGGCGGCGGCCTACCAACAGGCTCTGGCGCTTCCCGGACTGGACAATCGTCTGCGCGATTACGTCGCAGGTCGACTGCGGGCGGTTGGCGACGCGCCGGACACGCAACAGGTGACGCCATGAGTGCCCAGCCGCAACGCAAGAGGATGCGCATCGGCGACCTGCTGGTGGAAAACAAGGTCATTTCCGAGGCCCAACTGCAGGCCGCGCTGGCCGATCAGAAGAAGAGCGGCCGCAAGCTCGGTCGGGTGCTGGTGGAGAACGGCTTCATCGACGAGGATGCACTGCTGCAGTTCCTGTCGCGGCTGCTGGACATTCCCTATGTGGACCTGACCCACTTCGAGCTCGACCCCGAGTTGGTGAACAGACTGCCCGAGACCTATGCGCGCCGCTACCGCGCGCTGGTGCTTAAGGCGTCCGGGGAGGGGCTGCTGGTGGGTATGGCCGATCCCACCGACATCTTCGGCTACGACGAGCTCAGCCGCATTCTCAAGCAGCCCGTGACCCTGGCAGTGGTCAAGGAAAGCGACCTGCTGCGCTACATCGACCAGCTCTACCAACAGGGCGCCCAGCTCAAGACCCTGGCCAACGAAGTGGGCCAGGACATGACCGACAACGCCTTCGACCTGGGTGCCCTGGGCAACAGCGCAGGACAAAGCGATGCACCGGTGGTGCGCCTGATTCAGACGGTGTTCGACTCGGCGGTGAAGGCGGGCGCCTCGGACATACACGTGGAGCCGGACGAGGAGGTGCTGCGCATCCGACGGCGCATCGACGGCTTGCTGCATGAGCAGGTCATGGATGACAAACGCATTGCCTCGGCGGTGGTGTCGCGCCTGAAACTGATGGCCGGCTGCGACATTTCCGAACGCCGGCTGCCCCAGGACGGGCGCTTCAGCCTGCGGGTGCAGGAGAAGAACATCGACGTGCGCCTGGCCACCATGCCCACCCAGAACGGGGAAGCGGTGGTGATGCGTCTGCTGGACCACGGCGCCGCCATGCGCAAGCTGGACGAAGTGGGCATGCCGGAGGACATGCTGGCCAGCTTCCGCCGGATCGTGCACAAGCCCCACGGCCTGGTGCTGGTCACCGGACCCACCGGCAGCGGCAAGACCACCACGCTGTATGCCGCGCTGTCGGAGCTGAACCGGCCCCAGCAGAAGATCATCACTGTCGAAGATCCCGTGGAGTATCGCCTGCCGCGCATCAACCAGGTGCAGGTGAACGCCAAGGTGGGGCTGGATTTCGCACGGGTGCTGCGCACCGCGTTGCGGCTCGACCCCGACATCATTCTGGTGGGTGAGGTCCGGGATCACGACACCGGCGAAATCGCACTGCGGGCCGCGCTCACGGGGCACCTGGTGCTGTCCACTCTGCACACCAACGATGCCATAAGCAGCGCGCTTCGGCTCATCGACATGGGATTGGAAAGCTATCTGGTGGCCGCGTCGGTGCAGGCCATCCTGGCCCAGCGGCTGGTGCGGCGGGTGTGCGACCGCTGCAGCGCCGAGGTTGCCCCGGAGCCGGGCGAGCGGGCCTGGCTGCAGACGGTGATGGGAGATCAAACCACGGACGCGAAGTTCGTGCGGGGCAGCGGCTGCAACAACTGCAATCACACAGGCTTTCGCGGCCGCATCGGTGTCTATGAGCTGCTGGTACTGGACGGCGAGCTCGTCGACTGTCTGCGGCGCAACGACCACAGCGGCTTCGAAGCCGCGGCGCGGGCCCAGCCCGGCTACCGGCCACTGGTATTGACTGCGTTGGACTACGCGCGCCGGGGCGTCACCACCCTGGACGAGGTCATGCGCCTCAGCGGCTCAATCGATTAGCAACGGCCATGGCACTGTTTCAGTACAAGGCGCGCGGAACCCGTGGCGACGCGGTGGAAGGCACCATCGAAGCGGCCAGTGCCGATGCCGCGGCTTCGCGCCTGATGGAAGGGGGCCTGACGCCGGTGGACATCGGTCCGGCGAAAGCCAGGAACGATGCGGCCGGCGAGCTGCAGCGCCTGTTTCCCCAACGGGTGGGCCTGCCCGAGCTCATTCAGTTCAGCCGCCAGATGCACAGTCTGACACGGGCGGGGGTGCCGCTGCTGAGCGCATTGACCGGCCTGGCCGGCACCACCCGCAACCGCACCCTGGCCCAAACCCTGTCGGATGTGGCGGCCAGTCTCGGCGAAGGCCGGGATCTCGCCACCGCGCTGAGTCGTCATCCCAAGGTGTTCTCCCTTTTCTATGTGAGTCTGGTGCGGGTCGGCGAGACCAGCGGTCGCCTGCAGGAGATCTTCCAGCAATTGGCCTTGTATCTGGAACGGGAGAAGAAGACCCGGGATCAGGTACGGTCCGCGTTGCGATATCCGATGTTCGTGCTGAGCGCCATCGCGGTGGCCATGGTCATCATCAACGGTTTCGTGGTGCCCGCTTTCGCAGGCGTGTATGCGCGCTTCGGGACCCAGTTGCCGGTCCCCACCCGGATACTGATGGCCATTTCCCACTTCACGGTGCACCACTGGGTGCTGTTGCTGCTGGGGTTCGCGGCCACGGTGGTGGGCGTTCGCCTGTACGTACAGACCGAAAACGGACGTTACCGCTGGGACAAACTCAAGCTGCGCCTGCCACTGGTGGGTCCGGTCATCTACCAGGCCACCCTGGCCCGTTTCACCCGGCTGTTCGCCATGGCCCAGAGCGCCGGCGTGCCCCTGGTCACCGGCCTTTCGGTGGTGGCCAAGGCCCTGGACAACCATTACGTGGAGGAACGGATCCTGGGGATGCGCGAGGGCGTGGAACGGGGGGAGTCCCTCAGCGGCACGGCCGCCGGCAGCGGCATCTTCGATCATCTGGTGCTGCAGATGATCGCCGTGGGCGAGGAGTCCGGCACCGTGGATGAGCTCCTGAACGAGGTGGCCGAGTACTACGACCGGGAAGTGGACTATGCCATCGCCAAACTGAGCGCCGCCATCGAGCCCATCCTGACCATCGTCATCGGCCTGATGGTGCTTGTGCTGGCCCTGGGCGTGTTCCTGCCCATGTGGGACCTGGGGCGGGCCGCCATCCACCACCACACATGAGCGGGGAGGGGGACGCCCGGTCAGGCGCGGTACCGATGGCGGGATAAGCGGACAAAGACGCTCGATTTTATTCAAGATTAGGTACGGATTTGTCGATACAGATCACATTACCGGAGCCGGCGGCTCTAAATTAGGGAGGTTGAAGATGAAGACGCAACGTGGCTTTACCCTGATCGAATTGGTCATGGTCATCGTGATCCTGGGTATCCTCGCGGCCATCGCCGTGCCGAGGTTCGTGGATTTGAGCAGTGATGCTTCGACAGCGGCCGAAGCCGGTATGGCAGGTGCGGTGGCCTCGGCCCAGTCAATCGCCGTTGCCAAGCTGCATACATTCCCCACGGTCCTGCAGTTAGGCGGCGACGGTACCGCGACGAACCCCGGTTATGTCA
>CAZNBB010000027.1:0-39946 GCA_964571225.1 uncultured Gammaproteobacteria bacterium | reverse complement strand
AAAGCGGCTTTGGACACTTCGCCGGCAAAACCCAGCTTCTTGATTTCCAGTCCCCACACCATGCCGACACCGCGTACGTCCGCCTCAAGTTGCGGATACCTATCGCGAATCTTGGTCAGTTCCTCTTCCATGATCTGACCTTTGTACTTCACGGACTCGGCAAGATCTTCGTTGTCCCAATAGGCCAGCGCTTCGGTGGAGGCCACAAACGCCAGGTTGTTGCCGCGGAAAGTGCCCGTGTGCTCGCCCGGCTTCCACTGATCCAGTTCCGGGCGCATCAACAGCAGTGCGAGCGGCAGGCCGCCGCCGATGGATTTTGACAGCGTCACCATATCCGGCTTGATGCCCGCGCGTTCGAAGCTGAAGAAAGTTCCGGTGCGGCCGTTGCCCACTTGAATGTCGTCCACGATGAGCAGTATGTCGAATTCGTGGCACAGTTGTTCGAGCTGCTGCAGCCATTCGACGCTGGCCACGTGGATGCCACCTTCGCCCTGCACAGTCTCGACGATGATTGCCGCCGGCAGATCGATGCCGCTGCTCTTGTCCTCAAGGAACCGGCGCAGGTACTCGATGGTGTTCACATCGGGGCCGAAATAGCCGTCATAGGGCATGTGGTCCACATTGCTGCGCATGCCGAAGAATTCGTCACGGTAGAAATTGTTGCCGGTGACAGCCAGTGCGCCCATGGTCAGTCCATGGAAGGCATTGGTGAAGGCAATGACATTGGAGCGTCCCTTTACCATGCGGGCGAGCTTCAGTGCGCTTTCCACCGCATTGGTGCCGGTGGGGCCCGTGAACTGAATCTTGTATTCCAGGTTGCGGGGCGCCAACACGGTGTCATAGAACTTCTGGAGGAAGCGCTTCTTTGCGCTGGTGGCCTTGTCCAGTCCGTGGACGATGCCGTTGCGTTGCAGATATTCGATCAGCGCGTTGGAAATGACAGGATTGTTGTGCCCGTAGTTGAGGGTGCCCGCGCCGCTGAAGAAGTCGATGTAGCGGTTGCCCTGCTCGTCGAATAGAAAGGAGCCCTCCGCCGTGTCGAAAATCACCGGGAAGGAGCGTACGTAACTTCTGACTTCAGATTCCAGTTGTTCGAATATCCGCATGTTCGATCCTCCTGATACGGGAGCGTAGAGGGCGTCCCCGGGTGCCGGCCCCGGCCCTCTGCCGGTTATCAATTTGTGGTTTGGGTCGTTGTTTCAGGGCGGCGCGGACCGCGCTGTGCTGGCCCATGGGGCGGTGGTGGCCGAAGTGCAGGGATCCTGATCGACCGCAGGCGCCGTGGCGGCGCAGGGCGGCCGTCTGCACGACGGGCCCGCAGGCGCGGGCATAGCTTCAGTCACTCACCTTCCGGCCGGCGTTGATGGGAAGCATTGTAACATGGCGAGTGACCGCCCGCATGGAGGGGGCCCTTCGATGCGTGGCCGTGGACGGCATACCTTGGCAGGTCAAGGCCTTGCCGTCGGTCCGTCGGGAGCCTGCAATTTCAGTCGCTTAACCAACCGATTCCGGTCGCCCGGCAGAGCTTGAAACGGGCGGCCCAATGCCGGAAACTTCGGCGCATGCAGCCCGCCTTCGTTCACCTTCATGTGCACACCGAGTATTCGCTGGTCGACAGCGTCGTTCGCATCAAGCCGCTGGTGAAAGCCGCCGCCGCCGCGGGAATGCCGTCCATTGCCGTGACCGACCAGAGCAACCTGTTTGCGATGGTCAAGTTCTACAAGGCCGCCATGGCCGCGGGCATCAAGCCCATCGTGGGGGTGGACCTGTGGGTGCGCAACGAAAAGGATCCCGGCAACCCTTCCCGCCTGGTGCTGTTGTGCAAGGACAGCCGCGGCTACCGCAATCTGACGGAACTGGTTTCGCGTTCCTACATCGACGGCCAGCACAGGGGCATGCCCATGCTGGACAAGAGCTGGCTGGAAGGCTGCAGCGACGGGTTGATCGCCCTTTCCGGGGGGCTGGCGGGTGACATCGGCCAGGCGCTCGCGGCGGGGAGCGAAGAGCTGGCCGAGAGTCTGTTGGGGTACTGGCGGGACGTGTTTCCCGACCGATTCTATCTCGAGTTGCACCGCACCGGGCGCGAGGGCGAGGAGGAGTATCTCCACGGGGCGGTGGCGCTGGCGGCCCGGACGGGCATGCCGGTGGTCGCCACCAATGACGTCCATTTCCTGCAGCGTGACGACTTCGAGGCTCACGAAGCCCGGGTGTGTATCCACGATGGGCGAACGCTGGACGATCCGCGCCGTCCGCGCCGCTACAGCGACCAGCAATACCTGCGCAGCTCGGCCGAGATGGCCGAACTGTTTGCCGATATACCCGAAGCCCTGGAGAACAGCGTCGAGATCGCGCGGCGCTGCAACATCGAGCTGACCCTGGGTAAGAACGTGCTCCCGGATTTTCCGGTGCCCCCCGGCATGGGGATCGACGACTACTTCCGGTGCCAGGCGCGCGAAGGGCTAGAGCAGCGGCTGGCGGCGACATTCGATACCGGCGCACCGGAGTTCGCCCAACGGCGCCAGCCGTATGACGAGCGGCTGCAGCGGGAACTGGATGTCATCGTTCAGATGGGCTTTCCCGGCTATTTTCTGATCGTCGCGGACTTCATCCAATGGGCCAAGGGCAACGGCGTTCCGGTGGGGCCGGGGCGCGGCTCGGGCGCCGGCTCCCTGGTGGCCTATGCGCTGACCATCACGGATCTTGACCCGCTCAAATACGATTTGCTGTTCGAACGGTTCCTGAATCCGGAGCGGGTGTCCATGCCCGATTTCGACGTGGACTTCTGCATGGAAGGCCGCGATCGGGTCATCGACTATGTGGCCAACCGCTACGGACGGGAGAAGGTCTCGCAGATCATTACCTACGGCTCCATGGCCGCCAAGGCCGTGGTGCGGGACGTCGGTCGGGTGCTGGGTTACCCCTATGGCTTCGTGGACCGTATCGCCAAACTGATTCCGTTCGAGATCGGCATGACCCTGGAGAAGGCGCTGGCTCAGGAAGAGGCGCTGCGCGAAGTGTACGAACAGGAAGAGGAGGTGCGGGCCATCATTGATCTGGCCCGTTCCCTTGAGGGGCTTGCGCGCAATGCGGGCAAGCATGCCGGCGGCGTGGTGATTGCGCCTTCCAAGTTGACCGATTTCGCCCCGCTGTACTGCGAGCAGGGCGGGCAGAGTCTGGTGACCCAGTTCGACAAGGACGATGTGGAAGCGGTCGGGCTGGTCAAATTCGACTTCCTGGGCCTGCGGACGCTGACCATCATCGACTGGGCCCTGCGGACCATCAACGAGAAGCGTGCCGCCGATGGGGAGTCGGCGGTGGATATCACCGCCATACCCATCGACGATCCGGCCGCTTTCGAGCTGCTGAAGGCCTGCGCGACGACGGCGGTGTTCCAGCTGGAATCCAGCGGCATGAAGGACCTCATCCGGCGCCTGCAGCCGGACAACTTCGAGGATATCGTGGCGTTGGTGGCACTGTTCCGCCCGGGGCCGCTGCAGTCGGGTATGGTGGACGATTTCATCAACCGCAAGCACGGCAGAGCCAGGGTGGAATATCCCCATCCGGACCTGGAGCCCATCCTCAAGCCTACCTACGGCGTCATCCTCTACCAGGAGCAGGTGATGCAGATCGCCCAGGTACTGGCGGGCTACACGCTGGGCGGCGCCGACCTGCTGCGCCGGGCCATGGGCAAGAAGAAGCCCGAGGAGATGGCCAAGCAGCGGGAGATATTCACTAAGGGCGCCTTGGAGCGGGGCGTGGAACAAGCCACGGCCACCTACATCTTCGACTTGATGGAGAAGTTTGCCGGCTACGGGTTCAACAAATCCCATTCCGCCGCCTACGCCCTGGTTTCGTATCAGACAGCCTGGCTGAAGGCGCACTATCCGGCCGCCTTCATGGCGGCAGTGCTGTCCGCGGACATGGACAACACCGACAAGGTGGTCCGGTTGATCGACGAATGCCGGGACATGAAGCTGAAGGTGGTTCCGCCCGACATCAATCGGTCCCAATACAGCTTCACCATCGAAGGCGACAACACGGTGGTATACGGCCTCGGTGCCATCAAAGGGGTGGGTCAGTCAGCCATTGAAGGTGTCATCGACGAGCGCAGCGGTAATGGTGCGTTCCGGGACCTGTTCGATCTGTGCCGGCGTGTGGACATGCGCAAGGTCAACCGGCGGGTGATGGAAGCGCTGATCCGCGCCGGCGCCCTGGACCGGCTGGGCAGCAACCGCGCCTCCCTGATGGCGGCTCTGCCGGCCGCCCTGAAGACGGGCGAGCAGCATGTGCGCGATCATGCCGCCGGGCAGAACGACCTGTTCGGTGGCATGGCCGTCCCCGATTCGAGCCCGGTGGAGCAGGTAGAGGTGCCCGATTGGGACGAGGATCAACGTCTGCAGGGCGAGAAGGAGACTCTCGGGCTGTACCTCACCGGTCATCCCATCGACCGCTACGAGGCCGAGTTGGCCGCCATCATCAGCGGGCGCATCGGTACGCTGACGGCATCGGTGCCCGACAACTGGGAAGGCGGAGGCGGCCGGCGCAACGAGCGGACCGTGGTGGTGGCCGGGCTGGTGGTGGCCCTGCGGGTGCGCAGCAATCAGAACGGCAGAAAGATGGCCTTTGTCACGCTCGACGATCGCACGGCACGGATCGATGTCGGTGTGTTTGCCGATACCTTCGACCGCTATCAGACCCTGCTTGCCCGGGATAAGGTGCTGGTCGTGGAGGGTGGCCTGGGTATCGACGATTATTCCGGCGGCTACCGACTCACTGCCGAGAAGATCCTCGACATTGCCCAGGCGCGGGAGGTGTACGGCAAGCGGTTGGTGATCGGCGTGGACGCCGGGCGCGCGGGCAATGGCTTCGTGCCGTCCCTGGTGCGCGCCCTGGAGCCCTACCGGGAAGGGCGCTGTCCGGTCTGGATCGACTACCGGAACGAACGGGCGGAAGCCCGCCTGTCCCTGGGGGAGCGCTGGCACGTGCGGCCCACTGACGAGCTGTTGCACCGACTGCGTGAACTGGCCGGCCCGGCGGGAGTGCGGGTCGAATACCGCTGAACCGTCCAGGGCGTGCCTGTAATCCGCCGCGTCAGGCGCTATAATCCCCGGGCCCCTGTGTCGTACGCACATGACGTCGCAGCCATTGACCAGTCACCAAGAGATCGGACGAACGGCGCCCATGAATCTCAACTTTCTCGACTTCGAACAGCCGATTGCAGAGCTCGAGGCGAAAATCGAAGAGCTGCGTTACGTAGGCGACGATGCCGAGATCAATATCAACGAAGAAATCGGCCGCCTGCAGGCCAAAAGCCGCACCCTGACTGAATCCATTTTCTCCAATCTGTCCGCCTGGCAGATTGCCCAGCTCGCCCGTCATCCCCAGCGGCCCTATACCCTGGACTACCTGGATCGGGTCTTCACCGATTTCGAGGAGTTGCACGGGGACCGCAGCTTCGGCGACGACCCGGCCATCGTCGGGGGTGTTGCCCGCCTGGAGGGGCGGCCGGTGCTGGTGATCGGGCACCAGAAAGGGCGCGACACCAAGGAAAAGCTGCATCGCAATTTCGGCATGCCGCGCCCGGAGGGTTACCGCAAGGCGCAGCGATTGATGCAGACCGCGGAACGGTTCCGGCTGCCGGTGCTGACCTTCATCGATACCCCGGGCGCGTATCCCGGCATCGGCGCCGAGGAGCGCGGCCAGAGCGAGGCTATCGCCCGCAGTCTGTTCATGATGTCGCGGCTGCGCACACCGGTGGTGTGCACCGTGGTGGGCGAGGGCGGCTCCGGGGGTGCGCTGGCCATCGGCGTCGGCGACCGGGTGTTGATGCTGCAGTACAGCACCTATTCGGTCATTTCGCCCGAAGGCTGCGCGTCCATCCTCTGGAAGAGCGCGGACAAGGCGCAGGATGCCGCCGAGGCGCTAGGCATCACCTCCGAACGCCTGCACGAGCTGGAACTGATCGACGACGTGGTGGAGGAACCTCTGGGGGGGGCACACCGGGACCTGGACGCCATGGCGCAGACGCTCAAACGGGTCCTTCTGCAGCAGCTCGACGCCCTCGAACAGCTGCCGGTCGAGCAATTGCTCGAGCAACGCTATCGGCGCTTGATGGCCTACGGTCACTATACTGAACGCTGAGCCGCCTGGGACGAAGGCCGCCTTCGTCCGCTGCCGATGGAACCCGTCATGTGTGCTGTCTCCGACCATGTGCTGAAGGTGCTGCAGGGGCTGCCCGGTGCTGCCGGCTACTGGGTCGCCTACAGCGGCGGATTGGACTCGCGGGTGCTTCTCGAAGCGCTTGCCGAGCAGCGCTCGGCGCTGACCGGCCCGCTGGGGGCGGTGCACGTCGACCATGGGCTGCATCCGGAGTCGCCGCACTGGGCGGAACACTGCGCCGGGGTCTGTCGGCGTCTCGGTCTGCCCTTCGTACGACTGCGCGCCAACGGTGCCGCAGGGCCCGGCGAGAGCCCGGAGGCCGCCGCCCGGCGCGCCCGTTACGGCGCTCTGGCCGGGTGGCTGCCTCCAGGGCACTGCGTCCTCAGTGCCCACCACCGGGACGACCAGGCGGAAACGTTGCTGCTGCAGTTGCTGCGGGGCAGCGGCCCGCGCGGACTGGCCGCCATGCCCCTGGCGGCACCGCTGGCCGGCGGCACACTGGTGCGTCCGTTGCTGGAACTGGACAGGGCGACCCTGCGGGCCTTCGCCCAGGCTCACGGCTTGAACTGGATCGACGATCCGAGCAACGCCGACACCGACTACGATCGCAATCTGCTGCGTCACCAGGTCATGCCGGTGCTGCGGGCGCGCTGGCCGTCCGCCGCCGCCAGCCTGGCGCGCAGCGCCCGTCACTGCGCCGACACGGCCGAGCTTGCCGATGCCCTCGCCGCCATGGACCTGCAAGCGGCGCAGGGAGGATCCCCCGGTACGTTGCGCCTGGAGGCCCTTCGTATGCTCACGCTTTCCCGGCGGCGCAATGTGCTGCGCTACTGGTTGCGCCGGGAGGGTTTCGGGGTGCCGTCGGCCGCGGTGCTGGGTCGCATCCTCAACGACATGTTCCAGGCCCGCGGCGACGCCGAGCCGCGGGTTCGTTGGGCCGGCGGCGAGGTCCGCCGCTACCGCGATCAGCTGTATGCTTTCCACGGGCTGCCCAGCGTCGATCATGGCGCCGAATATTGCTGGCAGCCCTATGCGCCCCTGAAGTTGCCGTCCGCGGCGGGAACCCTGGAAGCAGTGCCGGTGACCGGCTCGGGTCTGGCGGCACGGTTTGCCGGCTCCGGGCGCTTGCGCGTGCGGTTTCGCCGCGGCGGTGAGACGTTCAGGCCCCACGGCAGGGCCCATCGCCATGCCCTCAAGAAGTTGTTCCAGGAGGCCGGCGTGCCGCCGTGGGAGCGCGAACGGGTTCCGCTGCTGTATGTCGACGGCGAACTGGGAGCGGTCGCCGGGTTCTGGGTGGGAGAAGGTTTTCAGGCGCGCCGCGACGAGCCGGGTATGGAACTGCGCTGGCGGCGTTGGGAACGCTGCGGCTGACCGCCGCTGGGGGAGCGGCAGCGGCGTGGCGATTGTTCAATGGGGTGCTATCTGGTAACGTGTAGTCCCGTCTCGTGACGATTCTCGTCACTCCCCTGCTGGCCGGATTCGAATGACCCGATTCATCTTTATCACTGGCGGTGTCGTGTCCTCTTTGGGCAAAGGCATTGCCGCCGCCTCCCTGGGCGCCATTCTCGAAGCCCGCGGTCTGAAGGTCACCATGCTGAAGCTGGATCCCTACATCAATGTGGATCCCGGCACCATGAGCCCGTTTCAGCATGGCGAGGTGTTCGTCACCGATGACGGCGCCGAAACGGACCTGGATCTGGGTCATTACGAGCGCTTCGTGCGCACGACGATGACCAAACGCAACAATTTCACCACCGGCCAGATCTACGAGAACGTCATCCGCAAGGAGCGCCGCGGCGACTATCTGGGGGGCACCGTGCAGGTCATTCCCCATATCACCGACGAGATCAAGAGCTCCATCGTGCAGGGTGCGGACGACGCCGATGTGGCCATGGTGGAGATCGGCGGCACCGTGGGCGACATCGAATCGCTGCCGTTTCTGGAAGCCATCCGGCAGATGTGCGTGGAACTGGGGCACGACCGGGCCATCTTCATGCACCTGACCCTGCTGCCCTATATTGCCGCGGCCGGCGAGGTGAAGACCAAGCCCACCCAGCACTCGGTCAAGGAACTGCGCTCCATCGGCATCCAGCCGGATATTCTGCTGTGTCGCTCCGACCGCGATTTGCCGGCAGAAGAGCGCCGCAAGATCGCACTGTTCACCAATGTGGAGGAACGCGCCGTCATCTCCGCCGTGGACGTGGACAGCATCTACAAGATTCCCCTGCTGCTGCATGCCCAGCACCTGGACGACATCGTGGTCCAGAAGCTCGGGCTGTCGGTGCCGCCCGCGGACCTGCACGAATGGGAAAAGGTGGTGCGGGACATGGAGCACCCGGACGCCGAAGTGACGGTGGCGATGGTCGGCAAGTACGTTAACCTGACCGAATCCTACAAATCCCTGTCCGAAGCGCTGATTCATGCGGGCATTCATACCCGTACCAAGGTCTGCATCCGTTATGTGGATTCGGAAGTCATAGAGCGCGAGGGCGTCGCCGTGCTGGAGGGGGCCGACGCGATTCTGGTGCCCGGCGGCTTCGGCGAGCGCGGCGTGGAAGGCAAGATCCGCGCCGTGCAGTACGCGCGGGAAAACCGGGTTCCCTATCTGGGCATCTGTCTGGGGATGCAGGTGGCGGTCATCGAGTACGCGCGCAATGTGGCGGGCATCGAGGACGCCCACAGCACCGAATTCAAGAAGCATTGCGCCAATCCGGTGGTCGCGCTGATCACCGAGTGGATGACCGACGAAGGCACCGTGGAGCGGCGCAGCGAGGCGTCCGATCTCGGTGGCACCATGCGGCTGGGCGGGCAGCAGTGCCGCCTGCAGCCCGACACCCTGGCCCACCGCCTGTACGGCAAGGACGTCATCGTCGAACGCCATCGGCACCGGTACGAGTTCAACAACCATTACCGTGACGCCCTGCAAGGGGCCGGTCTGACGCTTTCGGGTATGTCCATGGATGCCACCCTGGTGGAAGTGATCGAGTTGGCCGATCACCCGTGGTTCCTGGCCTGCCAGTTCCATCCGGAGTTCACCTCCACGCCCCGCTACGGTCACCCGTTGTTTTCCGGATTCGTCCGGGCCGCGCGGGACTATGCGGCCCGCAGTACGGCCGGTGTGGCCGAGCACGGTACAGCCCACGCCGATGCCTGACGCCATGGGTTCGGGGTGCCGGCCGGCGCCGGGGCCATTGTTTCCTCAAGGGTTCTAGATCATGGATCTGTGTGGTTTTCCGGTGGGGCTCGACAGGCCTCTGTTTCTGATCGCCGGTCCCTGTGTGATCGAAAGCGAGCAGCTCGCTCTGGACACCGCCGGTCAACTCAAGGAATTGACCGGCGCCCTGGGTATCCCCTTCATCTACAAGTCGTCCTTCGACAAGGCCAACCGTTCCTCCCATGAGAGCTTTCGCGGCCCCGGGATGGAGGAAGGGCTGCGCATTCTGGAGCAGGTCAGGGAGCAGATCGGCGTGCCGGTGCTGACCGACGTGCACGAGGATACCCCGCTGGATGAGGTGGCTGCGGTGGTGGACGTGCTGCAGACGCCCGCGTTCCTGTGTCGGCAGACCAATTTCATCCAGAACGTGGCGCGGCAGGGCCGACCGGTGAACATCAAGAAAGGGCAGTTCCTGGCGCCGTGGGACATGAAGAACGTGGCCGACAAGGCGCGCGCCACCGGCAACGAGCAGATCATGGTGTGCGAGCGCGGCGTGTCGTTCGGCTACAATAACCTGATCTCGGATATGCGGGCCTTGGCTGTCATGCGTGGGACCGGCTGTCCGGTGGTGTTCGATGCGACCCATTCCGTGCAGTTGCCGGGAGGGCAGGGTAGCCGTTCGGGTGGACAGCGGGAGTTCGTGCCGGTGCTGGCGCGGGCTGCGGTGGCCGCCGGCGTTGCCGGATTGTTCATGGAGACCCATCCCGACCCGGATCAGGCACTCAGCGACGGCCCCAATGCCTGGCCCCTGGGGCGGATGCGCGAACTGCTGGAGACGCTGGTGGGGATCGACGAACTGGTCAAGCGCGGCGGCTTTCCGGAGACCGGCCTGATGGGCTGAGGCCGAGCGGAAACACAGTTCATCATCTTTATTAAAAAAGAACGTTAACTATCGGTAAAACGGAGAAGAAATGCCGAAGATATCTGCTATCCGCGCGCGTGAGATTCTGGATTCGCGCGGTAACCCCACCGTTGAAGCGGACGTGATCCTGGACTCCGGCGTGCGGGGCCGGGCGGCCGTGCCTTCGGGTGCCTCCACCGGTACCCGCGAGGCCGTGGAACTGCGTGACGGCGACAAGGATCGCTACGGCGGCAAGGGCGTGCTGAATGCCGTTCGCAACGTCAATGAGACCATCGCACCCGCCCTGGCGGGCATGGACGTGGGCGCCCAGGCGGCCATCGACCGCGCCCTGATCGATCTGGACGGCACGGACAACAAGGGGCACCTGGGCGCCAACGCCATTCTGGCGGTTTCCCTGGCCTGCGCCCATGCCGGCGCCGCCAAGGCCGGCGTCGAACTCTACGAATATCTGACGCCCAAGGGCCCCTATCAGCTGCCGGTGCCCATGATGAACATCCTCAACGGCGGTGCCCACGCGGACAACAGTGTCGACCTGCAGGAATTCATGATTCTGCCGGTGGGCGCGCCCAGCCTGAGGGAAGCCGTGCGTTACGGTGCCGAAGTCTTCCACGCCCTGAAGAAGGTGCTGTCGGATCGGTCCATGACCACCACCGTCGGCGACGAGGGCGGTTTCGCGCCCAACCTGCCGTCCAACGAAGCGGCCATTGAAGTGATCCTGGAAGCGATCGAGAAGGCCGGCTATCGGGCCGGGGAAGACATCTTTCTGGGCATCGACGCGGCCAGCTCCGAGTTCTATCGCGACGGGCGCTACGTGCTGGCTTCGGAAGGGCGGGACTTCAGCGCCGCGGAGTTCGTGGATTACCTGGCCGCCTGGGTGGACAAGTATCCCATCGTGTCCATCGAGGACGGCATGGCCGAGGGTGACTGGGATGGGTGGAAGCTGCTTACCGACCGTCTTGGCGCGCGGGTACAGTTGGTGGGCGATGACCTGTTCGTGACCAACACGGCCATCCTCAAGGAAGGCATCGAGCGGGGCGTCACCAACTCCATCCTGATCAAACCCAATCAGATCGGTACCCTGACCGAGACCCTGGAGGCCATCGATATGGCGGCGGCTGCCGGCTTCAGTGCGGTGGTGTCCCACCGGTCCGGCGAGACCGAGGATGTCACCATCGCCGACCTGGCCGTCGCCACCCAGGCCACCCAGATCAAGACCGGCTCACTGTCCCGTTCCGATCGGGTGGCGAAATACAATCGCTTGATCCGCATCGAGGAGGCACTGAAGGACTCCGGTGCCTATGCCGGTCGCCGGGCCTTCAAGCAGTTGGCGGGCTGACCCGGGGACCCCGCGGCCACCCCATGCGCTGGCTGATCGTACTGCTGCTGGGCTTGCTGGGAGCGCTGCAGTACTCGTTGTGGATCGGGACCGGCAGTCTCGCCGACGTGCACCGTCTGCACCTGTCGGTGGCCAAGCAGACCCGGGAAAACGCCCGCCTGTCCGAACGCAACAAGGCGCTGGAGGCGGAAGTGCGGGACCTCAAGCACGGGTTCGCCGCCATCGAGGAACGTGCCCGTACCGAGCTCGGCATGATAAAGCAGGGCGAGACCTTCTATCAGGTGGTGGAAGAGCCGCAGACTCAGCAGAAGAAGGACAATCGGAAGTGACGGCCCGCCCGTCCGCCGGCTCGTCCGGGGCATGCCCGGCATGAACTGCTGGGGCGTGATACCGGCCGCCGGCGCCGGTCGGCGCATGGGTGCGGCGGTTCCCAAGCAGTATCTTCCCCTGGGCGGCAAGACCGTTCTTCAGCACTCCCTGGATTGCCTGTTCAGCGACGGACGCATTGGTGCCGTGGTGGTGGCCCTGAGCGCCGACGATACCCATTGGCCGACGTTGCACGCACCGGCCGGGCGACGGCTGTTGCGGGCGCCCGGCGGGGCGGAGCGGTGCGATTCGGTACTCAATGCCCTGCATGTGGCGGCCGAGCATGGCACGGCCGAGGACTGGGTGCTGGTCCACGATGCCGCCCGGCCGTGCCTGCGCGCAGGCGATCTGGAACGTCTGATCAACACCCTGTGGGACGACGCCGTGGGAGGGCTGCTGGCGGTTCCGGCTCGCGATACCATGAAACGCGCCGATGGCAACGAGCGGGTGTCGGAGACCGTGGAACGCAACCATCTGTGGCACGCGCTCACGCCGCAGATGTTCCGCCTCGGTGCGCTCACCGAGGCTTTGACCGCCGCACGGGACAGGGGGCTGGCGGTCACCGACGAGGCATCGGCCCTGGAGTTGAGCGGTGCGTCGCCCCGCCTGGTGGAGGGTCATGGCGACAACATCAAGATCACGCGTCCGGAGGACCTGGCTCTGGCCGAATTCTTTCTGCGAACCCAGGAGCGCCTATGAGAATCGGACAGGGTTTCGACGCCCACGCGTTCCGTCCCGGCGGGCGGCTGGTGCTGGGCGGGGTGCATGTGCCGTACGAGCGCAGCCTTGCCGCGCACTCTGACGGCGACGTGCTGCTGCATGCGCTGTGCGACGCGCTGCTGGGTGCGGCGGGCCTGGGGGATATCGGAAAGCATTTTCCCGACAGCGATCCCAGCCTCAAGGGGATCGACAGCCGCATTCTGCTGCGCCAGGTGGCCGCCAAGCTCGAGGAGGGCAACCTGCGCACGGCCAACGTCGATCTGACGGTGGTGGCCCAGGCGCCGCGGTTGGCTCCCTTTGTGGAGGCCATGCGCCAAACGGTGGCAGAGGACCTCGGACTCGCCGTCGAGCGTGTCAACGTCAAGGCGACCACCACCGAACACCTCGGCTTCACCGGCCGTGGGGAAGGTATCGCCGCCTTCGCGGTGGCGTTGCTGCATGAGCCGGGCGATTGAACGCTGACCCGCCCGCGCCTCCCGGCCCGGCCGCCCCCGGCCTCGAGTCGTTCCCGACAAGCCCGCTGGAGAATCTGCCCTTCGCGTTCGGTGCGCCCCCCGTGCAGGGAGAGCTGCGCACTGAGCCCGAAGACTTCCGGGTGCAGGAACTGCCCGTGTGCGAGCCCGAGGGCAGCGGCGAGCATGTCTGGTTGTGGGTGCGCAAGCGCAACGCCAATACCGATTGGCTGGCACGTCAACTGGCGCGCCATGCCGGTGTGCCCGCCTCCCAGGTCAGTTACGCCGGGCTGAAGGACAGAGACGCGGTTACCGAGCAATGGTTCTCGGTGCATCTTCCCGGGGCTGGCGAACCGGACTGGAAGGCTTTCCGTTGTGAAGGTGCGGCAATCCTGCGCCATGCCCGGCACGGGCGCAAACTGCGCCGTGGGGCCCTGCGGGGCAACAGGTTCAATCTGCGGGTGCGTGGGGTGACGGGCGATGCAGCTGCGTTGGAGGAACGTCTGGAGTGTATCGCGGCTCGCGGCGTGCCCAACTATTTCGGACCGCAGCGCTTCGGACGCGGTGGGGCAAATCTCGGCGCTGCCCAGGCGCTGTTCGGGGGGACCCTGGGCCGAGTGGACCGCCACCGACGGGGCCTGTACCTGTCAGCGGCGCGGGCCTGGCTGTTCAACCTGGTGTTGGCGGCGCGCGTGCAGGACGGCAGCTGGGAACGGGGCATGGATGGCGACGTACTACAGCCTGACGCCAGCCATGGCTGGTTTGCGCCGGCACTCGGGGACCCCGAGCTGGACGAACGTCTGGCGAACCTGGAAATCCATCCCACCGGACCCTTGTGGGGGCGGGGCGGAGCACCCGTGAGCGGGCGGGCCCTGGCGCTGGAAACAGCCGTGCTGGAACCCTGGATGCTGTTCCGCAGCGGGTTGGAACGGGCCGGGATGGACCAGGAACGTCGTGCGCTGCGGTTGCGGGTGGGCGAACTGCGCTGGCGGCGGGAAGGCGATGATCTGCACCTGGATTTCGTTCTGGGGCGCGGCGCCTTTGCCACCGCCGTACTGCGCGAACTGGTGGCGGAAGCTGGAAATCTCGATTGAGTGGATTGTGCGGGCGGCGTGACCCGGGGTTCGTGAGCAGGGCGGGTGCTTGTCGGGTCTGGCGTTGCTCCGCCCACATTGCCGTTTCACCCTGGCGATCCACTGAGCGGAGCCGGCAGACTGCGTTCAGGTCAGGTCCCGTTGACCGCTGCATGGGCCGTGGTAAGGGAAACCCGACCACCCCGGGCCGGTCATCGGCGTGGGCGCCGCAACAGTACGTATACGGCGCCGGTGCCGCCGTCCACCGGGCGGGCCGAGCAGAAAGCCAGCACTTCGTTGCGCTGCCGCAACCAGTTGTTCACCTTGTGCTTGAGCACCGGCAGCCGTTGCCGCGAGCCGCGCCCCTTGCCGTGGATAATGCGCACGCATCGGATTTGCGCCGCCGAGCACCGGTGCAGGAACTCGCTGATGGCGCCGCGGGCAGCCGACACGGTATGGCCGTGCAGATCCAACTCGGCGCCCACCGAGAATTGGCCCCGTCGCAGCTTGCGCAGCAGGTTGTGCTGAAGGCCGGGACGCACGAACCACAGTTCCTCGCCGGTCTCCAGGTCGGCCGGTTCGAAGCCGTCGGACAGCAGGTCCTCGAGCACCTGAGCTTCGTCGCGGCGGGTGAAATTGGGTTCCGGCGGGGGGGGGCTGCGGTGGGGCTCAGCCTTATCGTGCAGCAACGGCGTAACCGCCCCCACCGCCTGCCGAAACAGCTCGATATCCGCCTGACTGGGTTTGCGGCGCGGGGGCATGGCCAACGGTCTCATGAGATTCGGGCAGCTAGGGCCTGTTGACATGATAGGGGTCGCCGCTGCTGGCGCCGCTTTATCGTGTTACCAGGCCCTGGTGCCAGTATACGGGAGCGCCGCGGCCCACCCAAGGGAGCGGGTCCGGGTGGGGGCCGCCGGCGTTCCAGTGTATAGTTAGGGCGCCGCGACCGGCGGGCCGGCGGGCGGCCCGCGACCAATAACACGATGCAGATACTGATCAGCAACGACGACGGCTATCAGGCCCCAGGCATCCGTTGCCTGGCGGAAGCGCTTGGCCGCATCGCGGCGGTCACGGTGGTGGCCCCCGACCGCGACCGCAGCGGCGCCAGCAATTCCCTCACCCTCGACAACCCCATGCGCGCCACCCGTGCCGAAGACGGATTCGTGCGGGTGGACGGTACCCCCACCGACTGCGTGCACCTGGCCATTACCGGGCTGCTGGAGCGGGAGCCCGACATGGTGGTCTCGGGGATCAATGCCGGTGCCAACCTGGGTGACGACGTGCTGTACTCGGGAACGGTCGCCGCCGCTATGGAGGGGCGTTTCCTGGGTCTGCCGGCAGTTGCCGTGTCCCTGGCCTCGTCCCAACCCGAGCATTACGCCACTGCCGCGCAGGTTGCCGTCGAGCTGGTGGAGCGACTCAAGGCCGATCCGCTTCCCGCCGACACGATCCTCAACGTGAATGTGCCCGATCTGCCGTGGGAGGCACTGGCGGGTTGGCAGGCAACCCGCCTGGGTCACCGCCACAAGTCAGAGCCGGTGGTCAAAGCGCACGATCCCCGTGGACGCGCGATCTACTGGGTCGGCCCACCGGGGGGCGAGCAGGACGCGGGTGCGGGGACCGATTTCTATGCGGTGCGCAACGGCTACGTGTCCATTACTCCCATACAGGTGGACCTCACCCGCTATGAAGCCCTGGAAAAGGTGGCCGGTTGGTTGCAAGGGCGCTGAAGGGGCATGATAACGATGAATGCAGTGTCACGTCCGAGCGGCGCCCGGACTTCGGGTGTGCCGGATCTCGCGAGCGCCGCCCGATGAGATCCATGATCCACGGCATCGGTATGACTTCCCAGCGCACCCGCGACCGGCTGGTGGAGCGTCTGCGCTCGGCCGGCATCACCGACCCGGCTGTGCTAGAAGTGATCGGCAGCACACCGCGGCACCTGTTCGTGGACGAGGCGTTGGCCAGCCGGGCTTACGAGGAAACCGCTCTGCCCATCGGTCATGGGCAGACCATATCCCAACCCTACACGGTCGCCCGCATGAGCGAGCTGGTGCTGGGAGGCACGGTGCCCGAAAAGGTGCTCGAGGTGGGCACCGGATCGGGCTACCAGTCGGCCGTGCTGGCGCGGCTGGTGTCCAAGGTGTACAGCGTGGAGCGTATCGGGGCGTTGTTGGATCAGGCCCGCCAGCGGCTGCGCCTGCTGGGCGTGCGCAACGTGCGGCTGGCCCATAGCGACGGCAGCTGGGGGTGGCCCGAGATGGCGCCCTTCGACGCCATCGTGGTGACGGCCGGCTCCGCCGACATCCCGGAGGCGCTGCTCACCCAGCTGGCGCTGGGGGGGCGGCTGGTCATGCCGGTGGGAACCCACGACGCCCAGCGGCTGGTGGTGGTGACCCGTCGCGAAAAGGTCTACGAGCGGGAGGATCTGGATCGCGTCAGCTTCGTTCCCCTGCGCAACGGGGCGTCCTGAATGGGACTGTTCCAGCGGCTGTACGACCGGGTGATGGTGTGGGCGCGTCATCCCCACGCTCCCTGGTATCTGGCGGGATTGAGTTTCGCCGAGGCATCGTTCTTCCCCATTCCGCCGGATGTCATGCTGGCGCCCATGAGCCTGGCCAAGCCGGAGCGGGCCATGCGCTTCGCGTTGCTGGCGACCCTGGCCTCGGTGGCCGGGGGCCTGTTCGGTTACCTGATCGGGCACCTGGCGTTGGATGCCGTGGAGCCGCTGATCCGCGACGCCGGCTACTGGTCGGGCTATCTGCGGGCCCGCCAATGGTTCGAGGAATGGGGCTTCTGGGCGGTGCTGGTGGCGGGCTTTTCCCCGGTGCCCTACAAGGTTTTCACTATCGCCGCGGGCAGCCTGGCGATGCCGCTGCTGCCCTTTGCGCTCGCCTCGGTGGTGGGCCGCGGGGCGCGCTTCTTTCTGGTGGCGAGTCTGCTTGCCTGGGGCGGGCCACGCATGGAACAACTGCTGCGAACGTATATCGAACGGTTGGGATGGCTCATCGTGATCGCCAGCGTGGTTGGCTTCTTCGTGCTGCGGCGCTGATGGCGTCGGGGCGCGCACTCGCCGCGGGCGTGCTGGTGGCGACTGCGCTGCTGGTGAGCGCCTGCGGGGGGCCGCCTGTGCGGGCACCGGTGGGCGACCTGTCCACAGGGGGAGGGCGGGTGAATGTGGTGGCGCCCCCACGTTCCGGCTATTACACCGTGCGCAGCGGCGACACGCTGTACTCCATCGCCTGGCAATACGGGGATGACTACCACGATCTTGCGCGCTGGAACGGTATTGGCGCGCCGTACACCATCTACGTGGGGCAGCGCCTGCGGCTGCGGCCGCCCCCGCAGGCCCGCAGGTCGCCGGCGCCGACAATTTCCCGCTCCCGGTCAGGGCACTCCGAGGAGGCCCGCCGCACCTCCCGGCCCAGCACACAACACCGCCTGACCAGTGCGGGTCCGTTGCACTGGCAGTGGCCCACCAACGGCCCGGTGATCCAGGGATACGACCCTGATCAGATTGGGAAAAAGGGTATTACCCTGGGCGGGCGCATGGGGCAGCCGGTGCGGGCCGCGGCGGCCGGGCGGGTGGTCTACAGCGGGAGTGGACTTGTCGGATACGGTCGCCTTATCATCGTTAAGCACGACAAGGATTACCTAAGCGCCTACGCGAACAACAGCAAGCTGCTCGTGAAAGAGGGTGAGCGTGTGCGCGGAGGGCAGGTGATTGCGAGGATGGGAAGTTCAGGCACCAATCGGGTTGCGCTGCACTTCGAGATCCGCCGTGATGGCAAGCCGGTTGACCCGTTACGGTATCTGCCCAGGCGCTGATTCCTTATTGGCGCGTTCGGCGCGCGGTTGCATGAACGGCGGATGTTCGGGAAGGTGGCAGTCGCGGTATCCGATGGAAGCCCAGGAGGTGGCGGATGGCGAAACGTCGTACGCGCGGGCACAGCAGTAGCAAGGAGATGGACGATCAAATGGATATTGAACACGAAGAATTGGCGACCGAATCGGCGAGCGCTTCACCCGCCCACAGTGGGAGCGGCGATGGAGACGGGGCAGCCGAGCACCAGGTATTCACGCCGGGGGATTTCCCCGACGAGCACCTGGATGCTACGCGGTTGTACCTGAGCGAAATCGGTTTCTCGCCGCTGCTCACGGCCGAAGAAGAAGTCTATTATTCCCGTCGCGCCCAACGCGGCGATGACAGTGCGCGAAAGCGCATGATCGAAAGCAACCTGCGGCTGGTGGTGAAAATCGCCCGCCGGTATATGAACCGTGGGCTGGCGCTGCTGGACCTGATCGAGGAAGGCAATCTCGGCCTTATCCGGGCCGTCGAGAAATTCGATCCGGAACGCGGCTTCCGTTTTTCCACGTATGCGACCTGGTGGATACGCCAGACCATCGAGCGGGCGATCATGAATCAGACCCGCACCATCCGTCTTCCCATCCACGTCGTCAAAGAAATCAACGTCTACCTGCGGGCCGCGCGTCAACTGGCCCAGCGTCTGGACCACGAACCCACCGCCGAGGAGGTGGCCCATCTACTGGATCGGCCCCTCGAAGAGGTCAAGCGCATGCTCGGCCTCAATGAGCGGGTGACCTCCGTGGACGTGCCCATCGGCAAGGAGTCGGAGAAATCCCTGCTGGATGCGATTCCCGATGAGAACAATCCGGATCCTTCCGAGGTCCTGCAGGATGACGACGTCTACGCCAACCTGGAAGAATGGCTGGTCAAGCTCAACGACAAGCAGCGCGAGGTCGTGGAACGACGCTTCGGGCTGCATGGCCACAAGATCTCGACGCTGGAAGAGGTCGGCAACGAAATCGGCGTGACCCGGGAACGGGTGCGTCAGATCCAGATGGATGCGCTTCGGCGCCTGCGGCAGATTCTGGAGAGCGAAGGATTCTCGCCCGATTCGTTGTTCAAGTGATCGGGGGCGAGGTGGTCAGATCATGAACAGGGCGGCGGCCACGTTGCGGTCCTCGGACAGCAGGATATTGTAGGTCCGACAGGCCGCGGCCGTATCCATGACCTCGACACCGATTCCCCGCGCCATGAGAGCGGCTGTGAAGCGGGGCGGGGGAAAGCGCTGCCGGCGGCCGGTGCCGATGAGCACGATTTCCGCGCCCAGTTCGGCCAGCGCGGCCAGGTGGCCTTCCTCCAGATCCTCGAAGGACTCCGGCGGCCAGTCCCGCATCAGGCGTTCGGGCGTCACCACGACGCTGGTGCGCACCACTTCCCCGTTGATGGTGAGCTCCCCATCGGCGTAGGCACGAATGACGTTCGCGCCGCTGGCTGTATCCTGGGCAAATCGCATGCATCCTAAGATAGCCCATCGCCAAGCGGGCGTACAACGTCCGCCGATTGACAGTAAATCGCGCCCCCAGTAAGGTTTCGAAGTTTAGCCCGCATATTCCATGCCGGCCTGCGAGTCCGCAGCGTGTAGGCCATGGCGTCACCCTGTTCCGGTGGTGGCGGTCCATGGACCCCGGCGGCCGTCACGGTGCACCCGGGGTCCGGTTGTCGGCCGTGAGGTGTGGTGACTCGCAGGACCGATCGTGGCCATGCGGTTTGGGTGGCGGATTTCGATTCCGTGCTTTGCGTCTTGACCTGAGTTAATAGGCGATCGCCAACTTGTTCGACGAATTTCCACGCATCAAGCGGCTTCCTCCCTACGTCTTCAACATCGTGAATGAGTTGAAGGCCAAAGCCCGTGCCCGCGGGGAGGACATCATCGATTTCGGCATGGGCAATCCGGATCAGCCGACTCCCTCCCATATCGTCGACAAGCTGGTGGAGGCGGCCCAGCGCAACGATACCCATCGTTATTCCCTGTCACGGGGCATTCCGCGCCTGCGCCGGGCCATCTGCCAGTGGTACCGGCGGCGTTATGACGTGACCCTGGACCCCGAGACTCAGGCCATAGTGACCATCGGCTCCAAGGAGGGGCTGGCCCATCTGGCGCTGGCCACCATGGGGCCGGGCGATGCCGTGCTGGTGCCCAACCCGGCCTATCCGATCCATCCCTATGGTTTCGTGATAGCCGGCGCCGACATCCGCCATGTGCCCCTCACGCCCGAGGTGGATTTCTTCGCGGAGTTGGACAAGGCCATCAAGGACTCCTGGCCGCGTCCGAAGATGCTGGTGCTCAATTTCCCGGGCAATCCCACCACCCAGTGTGTGGATCTGGAATTCTTCGAGAAGATCGTCGCGATCTGCCGGGAAAACGAAATCTGGGTGGTCCACGATCTCGCCTATGCCGACCTGGTGTTCGATGGCTATACGGCGCCGTCCATCCTGCAGGTGCCGGGCGCCACCGATGTGGCGGTGGAATCCTATTCGCTATCCAAAAGCTACAACATGCCCGGCTGGCGGGTGGGCTTCATGTGCGGCAATGAGACCCTGGTCGCGGCCCTGGCACGCATGAAGTCCTATCTGGATTACGGCATGTTCACCCCCATTCAGGTCGCCGCCATCACCGCCCTTGAGGGGCCCCAGGACTGCGTGGCGGACATTGTCGCCACCTATCAGAGCCGCCGCGACACCCTGTGCGACGGTCTGAACAGCATCGGCTGGGCGGTGGAAAAGCCCAAGGCCACCATGTTCGTGTGGGCGCCCATTCCGGAGCCCTACCGTCACCTGGGTTCACTGGAGTTCTCCAAGAAATTGCTGGCCGACGCCAAGGTGGCGGTCTCTCCCGGCATCGGCTTCGGCGAGTACGGCGACGACCATGTGCGCTTCGGCCTGATTGAAAACGAGCACCGCACCCGTCAGGCCATTCGCGGCATTCGCGACATGTTCCGCCGGGATCAGAAACAGGCCGCCGGAATGGGGGAATAGACTTGTTGAAGCCGGTAAAAGTGGGTCTGCTGGGACTGGGTACCGTCGGGGGCGGCACCATTAACGTGTTGCGCCGCAACGCCGAGGAAATCACCCGGCGGGCCGGGCGTGACATCCATGTGACCCATGCCGCCGCCCGCGACCTGGAGCGCTCACGCATCTGCGATACCAGTGGCATCGAGCTGACCGATGACCCGTTCGCAGTGGTGGATCAGCCGGATGTGCAGATCATCCTGGAACTGATCGGGGGCACCGAGCCCGCCCGGGAACTGGTCATGCGTGCCATCGACAACGGCAAGCATGTGGTGACCGCCAACAAGCATCTGATCGCACTGTACGGCAACGAGATCTTCGCCGCGGCCCAGGAGAAGGGCGTGGTGGTGGCCTTCGAGGCCGCCGTTGCCGGTGGCGTGCCGATCATCAAGGCGATCCGGGAAGGCCTCACCGGCAACCAGATCGAATGGCTGGCGGGCATCATCAACGGCACCGGCAACTTCATCCTGACCGAGATGCGGGACAAGGGCCGAACCTTCGAGGACGTGCTGGACGAGGCCCAGCGCCTGGGCTACGCGGAGGCCGACCCCACCTTCGACGTGGAGGGCATCGACGCGGCCCACAAGCTGACCATTCTGGCGTCCATCGCGTTCGGCATTCCCCTGCAGTTCGAGAAGATCTACACGGAGGGCATCAGCCACATCACCCGGGACGATGTCAGCTACGCGGATCAGCTTGGCTATCGCATCAAGCACCTCGGCATGGCCCGCCACACTTCGGAGGGGGTGGAGGTGCGGGTGCACCCCACACTGATTCCCTACCGACGGCTGATCGCCAATGTGGACGGGGTGATGAACGCCGTGCTGGTGATGGGCGATGCCGTGGGGCCGACCCTGTACTACGGGCCGGGCGCCGGCGCAGAACCGACAGCCTCCTCGGTGGTGGCGGATCTGGTGGATGTGGTGCGGGCGCTGACCGTGGACCCGGAGAACCGGGTGCCCCACTTGGCGTTCCAGTCCGATGCCCTGTCGGATCTGCCCATCCTGCCCATCGACGAGGTGGAGACCGCCTACTATCTTCGCATGCAGGTGGAGGACCGCCCCGGCGTGCTGGCGGAGATCACACGCATTCTCGGGGAACTGGAAATCAGTATCGAGGCTATTCTGCAGAAGGAGCCCGCCCTGGGCGCCAGCGATGTGCCCATCATCCTGCTCACCCGGGCGGTGAAGGAGCGGCAGATGAACCAGGCCATCGCGCGTATCGAGGTGCTGGAGGCGGTGCAGGGCACCATCACCCGTATCCGAATGGAGCCCCTGAGCGGCAACTGACCCCAGTATATTAGTCATTGCATTAAGAAAGTATTGCAATGTATTGATTAGTAAATATCAGACTACCAATAGGGAAGGCTTGCGATGCCATTTCGACCCCGCTATACCGGTTTGATCGAGAAGTACCGGGACCGGCTGCCGATCCACGACGACACCCGCATCATCAGCCTGGGAGAGGGCAACACGCCGCTGATCCGGCTGAATAACATTCCCCGCCGCCTCGGCAAGGACGTGGACATCTACGTCAAGTTCGAGGGCCTCAACCCCACCGGCTCGTTCAAGGACCGGGGCATGACCATGGCGGTTACCAAGGCGGTGGAAGAGGGCAGCCGGGCGGTCATCTGCGCGTCCACGGGCAATACGTCGGCTTCGGCGGCGGCCTACGCCGCGCGCGCCGGCATCACCGCCTTCGTGCTGATTCCCGAGGGCAAGATCGCCCTGGGCAAGCTGGCTCAGGCCATGATGCACGGCGCGGTGGTGCTGCAGATCCGGGGCAACTTCGATGCGGGCATGCAGTTGGTCAAGGAAGTGGCCGAGGAGGCCCCCGTGACCATAGTCAACTCCATCAATCCCTTCCGGCTGCAGGGGCAGAAGACCGCCGCCTTCGAGATCGTGGAGGAGTTGGGCCGGGCCCCGGACTACCACTGCCTGCCGGTGGGCAACGCGGGCAATATCACCGCCCACTGGATCGGCTACTGCGAGTATTCCTCCGCATCCGGCGACCATGTCACCGGGGCCTGCGCCTTCTGCAAGGGTCACTGCATGTATGCCGGCGGCGCGGTGGTGGGCAACCGGCCCACCATGGTGGGCTATCAGGCCGCCGGCAGTGCCCCCTTCCTGCGCGGCCACATGGTGGACAATCCGGAAACGGTGGCCACCGCCATCCGTATCGGTCACCCCCAGTCCTGGGACTACGCCTGGAAGGTCAAGGAAGAGTCCGGCGGCTGGTTCGACGAGTGCAGCGACGAGGAAATCCTGGCGGCCCAGAAGCTGCTAGCCCAGTCCGAGGGCGTGTTCTGCGAGCCGGCGTCGGCCACTTCCCTGGCGGGTGCCCTGCGGGACATTCAGAGCGGGCGCATCCCGGAAGGCAGCAGCGTGGTGTGCACCCTGACCGGTCATGGTCTGAAGGACCCCGATACCGCCATCCAGCAGAGCGCCGGCGCCATGCAGACCGTCGACGCAGAGTTGGGCGCCGTCAAAGCGGCAATCCTGAGCAACCTGCCGGAGTGATTCGCCGCTCCGGCGGTCCTCTTCGGACGGCTTGGCTCCGAACGTCAGTGCGCTTTGAGCGCTGCTCCGGGCGCCGGCTGAAGCTGTCCGATGTCAGTCGTGTCTATTGATAAAAAGAACATAAAAACAATAGAGTATCTGTTATTGTTAATCAATTGTATAAGGCCTCGATATGGGCAAATCCGTGCGCACAATGACTCTGGTGGTGCCGGGTCTGCTGGGGCCGCTGCCGGGTATGGACGCACCCGCTTTCCCCCGTCCGCACGCCCCTGCCGCCGAGCGACTGCTGGCCCGAGGCCGTCGTGCGGGCGCCGGTGCCGAGGGATACGAGGCCGTGCTGTGCGGGCTGTTCGGGCTTGACGATCCGGTGGCTTCCCTGCCCCTGGCGGCGCTCACCCGGCTGGCGGATACCGGCCAGCGCGATGCCGGCTGGTGGCTGCGTGCCGATCCCGTCCATCTGCGCGCCGATCAGAGCCGCCTGATCCTGTTCGACGATCAAGTCCTGCATATCCAACCGGACGAATGCAGTGCATTGCTGGCGCGCTTGGAGAGTCTCTACGGCAACGATGAGGACTGGCACCTGGAGGCGCCGGTGCCCAGTCGCTGGTACCTGCGGTCCGAGCAGGCGGCCGGGCTGGAAACGACCCCATTGCCCCGGGTGATCGGCGCCCATGTGGATCCTCACCTGCCCAGGGGGCCGGACGCCGCCCGCTGGCATCGGCTGCTCAACGAGGTCCAGATGCTGTTCCACCAAGCGTCCGTGAACGCGGTCAGGGAAGCGGACGGGCGTCCCACCATCAACAGCGTGTGGTTCTGGGGCGGCGGACGTCTGCCGCAAGTTCCGGCAGCGGGCTGGCGGCGGGTGTGGAGCGACGACCCGCTGGCCATGGGTCTGGCGAGCCTGGCAGGGGTTGAACGGTCCGACGTGCCGGCGACCGCTCGGGACTGGTTGGCGGACGCGGGGTCCGGGACGCACCTGGTGGTGCTCGATGGTCTGACGGCAGCGGTGTCCTACGGCGACGTGGAGGCCTGGGTGCAGGGCGTTGAAGCGATCGAACAAGCCTGGCTGGCGCCGCTGGCCGATGGCCTCGCCCATGGCGGGCTGAGGGAGCTGGATATCCAGCCGTGCAACGGTTATCGCTATCGGGTCGGCCCAGGGAGCGCCTGGCGTCTGTGGCGTCGTCCCCGGCCCCTGGCCGTGTCGGGCTGACCCATGGGGCCGGTCATCGTTCGCAGGCAATCGGGGGCCTCTGAGCAGGCGCTGGGCGAGGACCTGGAGCCGCTGCTGCGCCGCATCTATGGCGCGCGCAATGTGCGCTCGCGCCGGGAGCTGGAAACCGGCTTCCAGCAACTGCAGCCGATGGACCGGCTCGGCGGGCTGGATGAGGCGGTGACTCTGTTGGAGACCGCGCTGCGGGAGCGCCAGCGGGTCCTGGTGGTGGGCGACTTCGACGCCGACGGGGCCACCAGTTCGGCACTGGTGGTGCGGGGCCTGCGGGCGCTGGGAGCCGCCGACGTACGCTACCTGGTGCCCAACCGCTTCGAGTACGGCTACGGGCTGACACCCGAGATCGTGACGGTGGCGGCCGCCCAGCGGCCGCAGCTCATCATGACCGTCGACAACGGCGTCTCCAGCATCGAAGGCGTGGCAGCGGCGCACGCCCGGGGCATCCGGGTGCTGGTGACCGATCACCACCTGGCCGGCGACCGACTGCCGGCCGCCGACGCCATCGTCAATCCTAACCTGGCCGGCGACACCTTCCCCAGCAAGCACCTGGCGGGCGTCGGGGTGGCGTTCTATGTGCTGCTGGCCCTGCGGGCGAGACTGCGCGCCGACGGTTGGTTCGACCGGGGCGGTGGCCGCGAGCCCAACCTGGCCGAGCTGCTGGACCTGGTGGCCCTGGGCACGGTGGCCGATGTGGTGCCCCTGGACCACAACAACCGCATCCTGGTGCACCAGGGGCTGTGCCGTATCCGGGCCGGACGCTGCGTGCCGGGCATCGCGGCCCTGCTGGAGCTGGCCGGCCGGGACCGCGGTCGCATCACCGCGGCCGATCTGGGGTTCGTGGTCGGACCGCGGCTGAACGCCGCCGGGCGCCTGGAGGACATGTCCCTGGGCATCGAATGCCTGCTCGCCGACGACCCGGGCCGGGCGCGGGAGATGGCGGCCCGCCTCGATCAACTCAACCGCGAGCGCCGCACCATCGAGGCCGAGATGCAGGCCCAGGCTCTGGAGGAGCTCGAACGCCTGCACTTGGACGGCGACGGGCTGCCCACCGGGCTGTGCCTGTTCGACGAGCGCTGGCATCAGGGCGTGATCGGCATTCTGGCCTCGCGGATCAAGGAACGCCTGCATCGTCCGGTGATCGCCTTTGCGCAAGCCGCCGAGGGGGAGCTCAAGGGTTCGGCCCGCTCGGTGCCCGGGCTGCATATCCGCGACGCCCTGGACGCGGTGGCGGCCCGACACCCCACGCTCATCGACCGCTTCGGCGGGCATGCCATGGCGGCCGGTCTGTCCTTGCCCCGTGCTCATCTGGAATCCTTCCAGGTCGCTTTCGACGAGGTGGTGCGGGAACGGGTGGACGAGGACGCCCTGCGGGGTGTGATCTACAGCGATGGGGAGCTGGCATGCGCGGACTTTTCCCTGGAGACGGCGGAACGCCTGCGCAACGCCGGCCCCTGGGGCCAGGGATTTCCGGAGCCGCTGTTCGATGGTTTGTTCGAGGTGCGCAGCCGGCGCGTGGTGGGCGAGCGCCACTTGAAACTGGCGGTCGTTCCTGAAGGAGGTGAGCCGGTGCTGGATGCCATCGCCTTCAACCAGGCCGACGACGAGTACGGGGCTGTGGGGGCCAGGGTGCGGCTGGTCTACCGCCTGGACGTGAACGAATTTCGGGGAACGCGCACCGTGCAGCTGGTCGTCGAGCATATTGCCGGCCGCTGATAGATGTTCCGCAAAGGGTCCGTTCGGCCGTTGCCGGGCCGCGCGCCGTGCTTGTCTATCCTTGGAGTCATGGACTGTGGGGGCAGGAGAGCCGGGCATGAACATCCAGGTGAAACGGGTGTACGACGAACCCAGTCCCAGCGACGGTGAACGGGTGCTGGTGGACCGGGTCTGGCCCCGCGGTGTGCGCAAGGCGGATGCGCGGCTGGACCAATGGCTCAAGGACGTGGCCCCCAGCAGCGACCTGCGCAAATGGTACGGGCACGACCAGAGCAGGTGGGAGGAATTCAAGCAGCGGTACTTCCGGGAGCTGGACGGGAAATCGGAGCTTGTGGACAGATTGGCGCAGTGCGCCGGGGAACGGCGCGTGACCCTGCTGTTCGGTGCCAAGGACCGGGAGCACAACAATGCGGTGGCGCTGCGCGACTACCTGCAGGGCGACGGCCGCCGCTAGCGGTCGGCGCTTTCCGCGCCGGCTGTCTCGGGCATTCCGGGGAGGCCATCTAAGCGGCTGAGTCGGCAGTGTTTTCCCATCGCAAGACGTGACACCGGGACGGTTCCGGTAGTATCATTGTCGGCTTGTCGTCAACCCAACAAGCGCATTTCAAATCATGCTCGAAATCAACCCGATCGTTACTCAGATCAAAGACCTGCAAGGGCGTTCCCAGTCCCTGAGGGGGTATCTTTGACTTCGATACCAAGCGCGAACGCCTGACCGAGGTCACCCGCGAGCTGGAACAGCCCGACGTCTGGAACGATCCGGAACGGGCCCAGGAACTGGGCCGCGAACGGGCCCGCCTGGAAGAGGTGGTGGGAACCCTCGAAAAGATGGAACAGGCGCTGGCCGATGCCGGCGACCTGATCGAGATCGCCCGCGACGAGGACGACCAGGACACGGCCGACGCGGTGACCTCCGACCTGGGCAAGCTGGAGTCGGAAATCGCGGCCCTGGAGTTCCGCCGCATGTTCTCGGGGGAGATGGACCAGTCCAACGCCTTCCTGGACGTCCAGGCCGGTTCCGGCGGCACGGAGGCCCAGGACTGGGCCGAGATGCTGCTGCGCATGTATCTGCGCTGGGCCGAGCGCCATGACTTCAAGGCGGAGCTGATCGAAGTGTCGCCCGGGGAAGTGGCCGGCATCAAGAGCGCCACCGTCAAGGTGGAGGGTGATTACGCTTTCGGCTGGCTGCGCACCGAAACCGGTGTGCACCGTCTGGTGCGCAAGTCGCCGTTCGATTCCGGCAACCGCCGTCACACTTCCTTTGCCGCGGTGTTCGTCTCCCCCGAGGTGGACGACGATATCGATATCGACATCAATCCGGCGGACCTGCGGGTGGACGTTTACCGGGCCAGCGGCGCCGGCGGTCAGCATGTGAACCGGACCGAATCGGCGGTGCGCATCACCCACGAACCCACCGGCATCGTGGTGCAGTGCCAGAACGACCGTTCCCAGCACAAGAACCGCGCCACCGCCATGAAGCAGCTCAAGGCCAAGCTCTACGAGCTGGAGATGCACAAGCGGCGCAGCGAGCAGCAGGCCCTGGAGGAGTCCAAGTCGGACATCGGCTGGGGCAGCCAGATCCGCTCCTATGTGCTGGACCAGTCGCGCATCAAGGATCTGCGCACCAGCGTGGAGGTGGGCAACACCCAGGCGGTGCTGGACGGCGATCTGGACGATTTCATCGAGGCCAGCCTGAAGGCCGGTCTTTGACCCGGCGCCGGGCAGCGATTCCTACCGACGACTCAAACGAACTTGACGAACCCGCGATGACCGATAACCAAGACGAACACCGCCTGATTGCCGAACGCCGCGCCAAGCTGGCGGCCCTGCGCGAGCGGGGCATCGCGTTCCCCAATGATTTCCGGCGCAACGTGATGGCCGGCGAGCTGCATGCCGAGTACGGCGACCAGGACAACGAGGCGCTGGAGGCGAATCCCCGCCGCGTGTGCGTGGCCGGCCGGCTGATGGCCAAGCGGGTGATGGGCAAGGCAAGCTTTGCGCATCTGCAGGACATGTCCGGCCGCATCCAGCTGCGCCTGGAGCGCGACGCCCTGCCCGAAGGGCGTTATCAGCAGTTCAAGGGTTGGGATATCGGCGATATCGTGGGCGTGGAAGGCACTCTGTTCAAGACCAAGACCGGCGAGCTCACGGTCAAGGCCGAGGATGCGCGCCTGCTCACCAAGTCCCTGCGGCCGCTGCCCGACAAGTTCCACGGGCTCACCGATCAGGAGGCGCGCTACCGCCAGCGCTATCTGGACCTGATCATGAACGACGTCACCCGCCGCACCTTCCAGATGCGCACCCGCATCGTGCAGTACATCCGCGAATTCCTGAACGCCCGGGGTTACATGGAAGTGGAAACCCCGATGATGCAGATGATTCCCGGCGGTGCCACGGCACGGCCGTTCACGACCCACCATCATGCTCTGGATATGCAGCTGTTCCTGCGCATCGCCCCCGAGCTTTATCTCAAGCGTCTGGTGGTGGGCGGCATCGAGAAGGTCTACGAGATCAACCGCAACTTCCGCAACGAAGGCCTTTCAACGCGCCACAATCCCGAATTCACCATGCTGGAATTCTACGAGGCCTATGCGGACTATCACGATCTGATGGATCTCACCGAGACGTTGTTGCGCACCATGGCCCAGGAGCTGCTCGGCTCCACCACCCTGACCTGGCAGGGCGAAGAGTACGATTTCGGCAAGCCCTTCGATCGCATGACGGTCAAGGAGTCGATCCTGCACTTCAATCCTGACGTGACCGCCGCACGGTTGGAGGATCTGGACGAAGCCCGGGCACTGGCCAGCCACCTCGGCATACCCCTGAAGGCTTCCTGGGGGCTGGGCAAGGTGCAGATCGAGATCTTCGAGAAGACGGTGGAGGCAAACCTCAAGCATCCGACCTTCATCACCGCCTATCCCACCGAGGTCTCGCCTCTCGCGCGCCTCAACGACGACGACCCGTTCGTCACCGACCGCTTCGAGTTCTTTGTGGGGGGGCGGGAGATCGCCAACGGCTTCTCGGAGTTGAACGATGCCGAGGATCAGGCGGAGCGCTTCCGGCGTCAGGTGGAAGAGAAGGAAGCCGGCGACGAGGAGGCCATGCACTTCGACGCGGACTACATCACCGCTTTGGAGCACGGCATGCCGCCCACCGCCGGCGAAGGCATCGGTATCGACCGGCTGGTGATGCTGTTTACCGATTCACCGTCGATCCGCGACGTGCTGCTGTTTCCTCACATGCGTCCGTGAGCGCGCGGCCGGCCTCTTCAAGAGGCACTGCCGGCTTCGGTCTCCTGAAACGGATAGGGCAGGGCCAGCAGTTCCACAGCCGGACCGTCCAGCGCGCCGTAGTGCAGGGTGTCTCCCTCGGCGCTGGCGATCTGTACCACTGCGAGCAGAGCATAGCCCCCGTCCGGATGGGGGCGTGCGTCCACGATGCGACCGGTACTCTGTTCGTCTCCGGTGCCCGGTGAGAACAGTTCGTCGCCGGGTGCGGGTGTCTGTTCCGTGGATACCCGTCCCAGATACATGCGACGTTTGAGCTTGCCCAGATACTGGGTGCGGGCCACCACTTCCTGTCCGGGATAGCAGCCCTTCTTGAAGTTCACGGCGCCGATGAGCTGCATGTTCGCCATCTGCGGCACGAAGGCATCGGCGGTGGCTGGATAGATAACGGGAATGCCGGCCATGATGTCCAGCAGCGCCCACGCCGTGGAGCCGACTGGGGCGCTGCGCACATTCAACGTATCCCACAGCTTGCGCATGCTTTCCAGGGGGCCGTAAATTTCGTAGCGCGAATGTGCGCCGGGGACCCGAATGAGCGTGCAGTCCTTGGCCTGCACCGCGTCGTCCACCGCTTCCGGCAGCACTCCGAAGAACTCCATCAGCTGGTCGGGGGCGCCGGGTCCCGTCACCCCAATCTGTACGAACGTGTTGCTGGCGTCATCCAGAGTGACCTGGGCGCGCAGTACGAACATGCGCAGGCGCTTCAATGTGGAGTCCACCAGCGACGCCGGCATTCGCAGGTAGTAGGTGTCGCCCCGTCGGAATACCCGGAAGCTGGCCAGCATGCGGCCCTTGGGGCTGCAGTAGCTGCTGAGCTGGCTGTGTCCCTCGTCCACCTGCCGGATGTCGTTGCTGAGCTGACCCTGCAGAAAGGACTCCGCCTCGGCGCCGTGCACGGCGATCATCCCTTGATGGGAAAGGTCGGCGAACACATTGCCGGTGAGGGCAATGCTCAGTTCCTGGTCCGGGTTGCCGTAGGTGGCCACTTCGCCGTCGCACAACTCGGCGCCGGCCTTCTCGAGAAATTCTTTCCACTCTGCTTTCATCGCGCACGCCCCACAGGTTGCAGGGGCCAAATGGTAGACAATCTGTGCCTCCCTGTCAGCAGCCGGGCCAGGGCCGGTTTGGACGCCGGGAGTCGCCGTTGCCGGTGCCCCGGTCCCGCGTCCCTCCCGGCGAGGCGGGGGCGCGCTCGTCCCGCTGCGCGAGCGAGGACAACGGGGGGAGGACGGCGGGCCCTTTCCCTTCGGGTGGCGGCTTCCCGGCCGCGACAGTGGTAATCCGCATCGTACGTACAGGCCCTAGTGGGCTGGCGTGTCAGTTCGGTAGAATGCTATAAAAGCGCAAATGAGCATGAACCCCAGATGACCGGGCACCAGCCACCTCCGAAATTCCTCGATCTGCTGCGCATCCGCATGCCTGTCGGCGCCGTCGCCTCGTTCGGACATCGGTTCGCCGGTGTGGTCCTGTTCCTGGTGGTGCCGCTGGGCATCTATCTTCTGGACCTCTCGGTCCAGGGTCCCGATGGGTATGCCCGGGCCGCCGCGTTGTGGCACTCGGTCCCCGTGCAGCTGCTTTCCATTGCAGTGGTATGGTCTCTGGCCCACCACCTGTTCGCCGGCCTGCGCTTTCTGCTCATCGATCTGGACATGGGTGTGGATCGGCGCCGTGCGCACCGCAGTGCGTGGGCGGTGAACCTGGCCGCCGTGGTGGTGGTGCTGGGCTACCTGGGGGCTCTGCTGTGACCGGTGCCGCCCACGGGCTCCGAGCCTGGCTGCTGCAGCGTTTCACAGCCGTCTATCTGGCCGGATTCATTCTCTTCGTGGTAATTCGCTTCGGCGTTTTCAACGCTCCGGTGGGCTATCAAGCCTGGCATGCGTGGCTTGCCGAACCGTTCGTGAATCTTGCCGCGGCACTGTTCGTACTGTCGGTGGTGGGTCATGCCTGGGTCGGGGTGCGGGATGTGATCATGGACTATATTCGACCCGCCGGAATGCGCGTTGCGGTGCTGGCCGCTGCCGCCCTGGCCCTGATCGCCTGCGCCGCCTGGGGTCTTAGAGTGTTGTTCCTGGTGACGGTGAACGGATGAGCGGCGACTGGCGCGAACGGCGCAAAGCGGCGCGGGCCGGCGGCGAGACGAACGTGCCGCGGCGCAAGTTCGATACGCTGATCGTGGGGGCGGGTGGTGCCGGGTTGCGGGCCGCCCTGCAGTTGGCCCGCGACGAGGCCCGCGTGGCGGTGGTGTCCAAGGTGTTTCCCACCCGTTCCCATACGGTCGCCGCTCAGGGCGGCGTCAATGCGGCGCTGGGCAACGTGTTGCCCGACAACTGGCACTGGCACATGTTCGATACCGTCAAGGGCAGCGACTACCTCGGCGATCAGGACGCCATCGAGTACATGTGTCGGGCCGCCTCCCGGCTGGTCTACGAGCTCGAGCACATCGGCGTACCGTTCTCGCGTCTGGACAACGGCCATATCTACCAGCGTCCCTTCGGTGGCCAGAGCCGGGACTTCGGCGGCGAACAGGCCGCCCGCACCTGCGCAGCGGCAGACCGAACCGGCCACGCCATCCTGCATTCCCTGTACCAGCAGAACATCCGGGCCCGTACCCATTTCTTCGACGAATACTTTTCCGTCGACCTGATCCGCGACGACGAAGGCTACATTCTGGGCGCTCTCGTGCTGGACATCGCCACCGGCAAGCCCATGATCATCGAGGCCAAGACCACCTTGCTTGCCACCGGTGGCGCCGGGCAGTTGTTCCGCACCAACACCAATGCGCTGATTAACACCGGCGACGGCATGGCGATGGCCCTGCGAGCCGGCATACCGCTGCAGGACCTGGAATTCTTCCAGTTCCATCCCACCGGTGTTGCCGGTAAGGGCATGTTGATCACCGAAGGTGCCCGCGGCGAAGGCGGCTATCTGGTGAACAGCGAGGGGGAACGTTTCATGGAGCGCTATGCGCCCCATGTCAAGGATCTGGCCAGCCGCGACGTGGTCAGCCGCGCTATCGCCACGGAAGTGCGCGACGGACGCGGCTGCGGTCCGAACAAGGACTACGTCCTTCTCAAGCTCGATCACCTGGGAGCCGACGTCATCCGCTCTCGTCTGCCGGGCATACGCGACACGGCGCTGACCTTTCTGCATATCGACCCCATCGATACGCCCATTCCCGTTTATCCGACGGCCCACTACACCATGGGAGGCATTCCCACCAACCGCCATGCTCAGGTGGTGGTGCCCGAGCATCACGGCCCTGAAGAAGTGATTCCCGGCCTGTACGCCGCCGGCGAGTGCGCCTGTGTGTCGGTGCACGGCGGCAACCGGTTGGGGGGCAACTCCCTGCTGGACATTCTGGTGTTCGGCCGGGCGGCCGCCAACCACATCACCGGCTATCTGCAGGAGAACCGCTATCACCGTGCGCTTTCCCATGACGGCGTGGAGCGGGCCCTGGCCCGTCTGGCCCGCTGGGAAGGCAGCGGCGACGGGGAATCGGTGGATGCCCTGCGCAGCGAGCTGCAGCAGGCCATGGAGCATTACTGCGGAGTGTTCCGCACCGAGGAGGTGCTCAAGGAAGGTCTGGAGCGGGTCCTGGCACTGGAAGAGCGCCTGACCCATGCCCGGCTGCGGGACCACAGCAAGGTGTTCAATACCGCCCGCATCGAGGCCATGGAGTTGGAGAACCTGATGGACATCGCCGTGGGCACCGTGCGTTCGGCGCTGGAGCGGCGCGAGAGCCGCGGCGCCCACTCGCGCATCGACTATCCCGAGCGGGACGATGTCCGTTGGCTGCGCCACAGTCTTTATTTCCGAGAGGGGCGCCGCATGGACTACAAACCCGTGCGCATCAAGCCGCTGACGGTGGATTCGTTTCCGCCCAAGCCGCGGGTCTATTGATACCGGGACCAAAGGCCATTGCCATGCGATTCTCCGTCTACCGCTACAACCCGGAAACCGACCAACGGCCGTACATGCAGGACTTCGAGCTGCCGGCCGACGAGATCCGCCCCGGCATGATGCTGCTGGACGCGTTGCTGGCATTGAAGGCCCATGACGAGACGCTCAGCTTTCGGCGCTCCTGCGCCGAGGGCGTATGCGGTTCGGATGGTATGAACATCAACGGACGCAATGGCCTGGCCTGCGTCACGCCCCTAGCGGAACTCAAGGAGCCGGTGCGCATCTGCCCGTTGCCCGGCCTGCCGGTGATCCGCGACCTGGTGGTGGACCTGACCCAGTTCTACGAGCAGTACCGGGCGGTGAAGCCCTACCTGATCAACAGGGAACCGGAACCCGAAGTGGAGCGTCTGCAGTCCCCGGCCCAGCGTGCCGAACTGGACGGACTGTACGAGTGCATCCTGTGCGCCTGCTGTTCCACGTCATGTCCCTCGTTCTGGTGGAACCCCGACAAGTTCCGGGGGCCGGCGGCTTTGCTGCAGGCCTGGAGCTTCCTGGCGGACAGCCGCGACGAAGCCACCGAGGAACGCCTGGCGGACCTGGATGGACCGTTCAAGCTGTTTCGCTGCCACACCATCATGAACTGCGTGGAAGTGTGTCCCAAGGGACTGAATCCCACCCGTGCCATCGGCCGTATCAAGGAGCTGATGGTGAAGCATTCCCTGTGAGCGCCCCCGTCGTGTCGTCGGATGGCGCACCGGCGGTGGACTCCGGACCCGCAAGGGCCATGTCCGATAGGCTGGCCGAACGCAACCGGCTTCAATGGCAATGCCGTCGCGGCATGCGGGAGCTGGATGAACTGTTGCTGGCCTTCCTCGACCGGGGTTACGAACGCTTGGACGGCGATGGCAGACGCGCTTTCGCGGCCCTGCTGGAATATCCGGATGCGGTCCTGCTGGAGTGTCTTATGGGCCGCATGATTCCCACCGACAAGGAGGTCGGTCATGTCGTCGACGCCATTCGCAGCGCCGCTGCGCTTTGAGATACAACCCTCCCGGTTACTGGCCCGGTTCCTGTTCTGTGTTCATGCCCTGGCGCTGCTGGCCGCGTGGGCTGCCCCGCTTTCGGTGCCACTGCGAGTGCTGCTGACCGCGGCCATACTGGCCAGTGGCTGGCGCGAGCTGCGTCGGCAACGGGGCATCCGTGTACGGATGCCGTCGAGTATCGTATGGGGAGCCGACGGGTCCTGGAGCGTCCACGCGGGCGGGCGCTGGCAGTCGGCCCATCTGGAGCGCACCGTTCATGAGCACCCGATGCTGGTCGTCCTGCCTCTGCGCACCGAAGATGGCCGCATCCATCGCGTAGTGATCCCTCCGGATGCGGTCGACGTCGATAGCTATAGACGGTTGCGGGTGCGCATCCGCCATATGGCATGAAGACAGAAGCTGTGCCGCGAACCTTTGGCTCGAGTGTCCGTGTATATGGGGACTGGGCTAGAGTCAGCCAGTTCGCGGGCCGCAGGCCGAGTCTACATTGTGTCCGACAACGCATGCGGTCGCATGTGAGAAGACAGGGCGTGGTGACGCAGCGCTGTTTGCTCATGGCTGTCTCGGTCAGACAGTGATCTCAACTGTAATGGACCCGTACTGCTACTACGGTGCAGTTGAGCACTGCGCGCGAAAACTCGTGCGAACAATCCACTGGTTTTCTTAATTGATTATCGCGCACGAGTGTGAAGGTACGATCAAATATATCGGTTTCCGAACATAGCAGTGGCGTAGTGTGCCGCATCCGTCCTGTTGATGCGCAATGTTGTTGACCTGAATCATGGTAGCCGAACGCCGGCGCGCTAAAGTAGGCAGCGTCGGAGCAAGAGAAGCGATGGGTACAGGTCCCCGTACCAGGGTTGAGTCAAATGGTTCATACGGAAGCGTTGCGATTCAATGAAACACAGATCGGGCAAATGTGCGAGGGTAACGGCGGACAGCATGTTCGGTCGTGGACCCCGCGTGATATTTGCGCAATGTGTGCCTGCCGGTATGTCATCGGATCCGTGCCAGTCTTGTAACCCGATGTGAGTGTCCTGTGCCACGGTGCAATACATCGCAGGGCGACTCTACCAGACTGGCCTTACGTCCGACGACTACGCCGCGTCCCCTGGGCCCATAGTCAACGTAGGCGGTGTATTAGCTGTAACCGTGCCGCCGTTATGTTTCGTTTTCGGAGATATTCTATGCCTGATTTCGAGAAGAAGATTTCCCGCCGTTCCGTGCTCAAGGGTGCCGTGATGGTTGCCGGCGCCACTATCGGATCGAGTCTGTTGGTGGGCAACGCATCGGCCAAGGTCCCGAAGTCGGCCATGCAATACCAGGACCGCCCGGATGCAGGTCAGGAATGCTCGACCTGCATCCAGTTCAATCCTGGCAGCTCGGCGACTGCCAACGGTAGCTGCAAGCTTGTGCAAGGTTCGATCAGCCCCCACGGTTACTGCCTCGCGTACTCTCGCAAGTAATCGCAAACCTCAAAAGATGAGCACACCGGCTTCGGCCGTTGCGGAGCCGGTATGCCATCCTCCCTTCGAGGGCATCCTTTCTGCGGGATATGCCCGCCAGCCGTGGAATGTGTGCGATGTCGGATTTCACGGACAGAGTCCCATAGCACGGACGACTTCTCTCGCAGCCTACGACCAGTGGTTGCGGTTTTCCCATGGCGCGCACAGGTTGCGCGACAGAAGTGAAGGATCGGTTCGCCGGATCACTGCAGAAGAAGTGGTAGGGGGGATCGCTGCTGAGCCCGCACGGGCAGCGCTCGCTTTCACCGCTGCCGAACAGGCTGCAGGGGTCTTGTCAGATGCGCTTGGAATGCGCTAATTCCGGATGACGGAGACCCGGCCCGGGGGCAACAGGCGTGGCCGTCCTTGGCGTCGTTTCCCGAGAAGCTTCCAGATTGTCGGGTTCGCACAGAACCTGGATCGCCTGATGGGAACAGGTGGTGTCCGGGTCTGGTGTCGAGTGGGCCGCTGAAATGCCCGGCCCGGGGAGGCGCTGCAGGCGCGCCGGCTGAACGCCGACCGCCGTCAACGTTCCTCCGGGGGCAGCGCCATCTTGCCCGTCTTGCCGATGGCGGCGCGCCGTTCGCGGGCCAGCTTCCGCACGGCCCCCACCATCGGCTTCAACTCTGCCGCAGCGGCCAGGGAATCCTCGACGGTTGCCGCCTTGCGGGCCTGCCCAGGCGCCGATTCGAATTGCGGCTTGTGCGCCTCTTCCAACTCGTCAGTCATTCCGATGCCCTCATGGTTGGTTACATCGCGTGGAGGAGTAGCGGTGCATAAACAAGCATGGCGGATGATACTTTATGTCGCCTGGAACAGGCTGTAAAGCACCGGCACAATGGGGAAATTCTCTCTTGTTGTGTCACGTATCGCTGTTCCATCGGCGTGACAGACGGGCACTTCAGTAGTTCGTTGCTCAATGGAGTATTAACGATCAATAAAGAATATCTTTAAAAAATTAAACTGTCCTTTATCCCAATGTCCTTCGTACACTCCGCTCCAATGGCGCCTCGATGCGTCTCGATGTTAAACGATCCGTAAATACAAACTTAAGAAAGTTAAACTGTCATTAATCATTTATTGCCCCTACACTGCCGACCAATTTCCAGAGGCTCAGGCTGCGGAACGGTAACGCGAAGCCATCGATTAACACTGAGTATCGCAAACAGGAGGACTCCTCAATGAGCGCGAATTACCAAGCGGGCGTAAAAGAGTACCGCGAGATGTACTGGACCCCAGACTATGTGCCGCTTGATACGGACCTGCTGGCCTGCTTCAAGTGCACCGGGCAGCCGGGCGTTCCCCGTGAAGAAGTCGCCGCCGCTGTCGCTGCGGAGTCTTCCACCGGCACCTGGAGCACCGTCTGGTCCGAGCTGCTGACCGATCTCGAGTACTACAAAGGTCGCGCCTACCGCATCGAAGACGTGCCCGGCGACTCCGAGTCCTTCTATGCCTTCGTCGCCTATCCCATCGATCTGTTCGAAGAGGGCTCCATCGTCAACGTGCTGACCTCCCTGGTCGGCAACGTGTTCGGCTTCAAGGCCCTCAAGCACCTGCGCCTGGAAGACATCCGTTTCCCCATCGCCTACATCAAGACCTGCATGGGTCCGCCCAACGGCATTCAGGTGGAGCGCGACCGGCTCAACAAGTACGGCCGTCCGCTGCTGGGCTGCACCATCAAGCCCAAGCTGGGTCTGTCGGCCAAGAACTACGGGCGCGCCGTCTACGAGTGCCTGCGCGGTGGCCTGGATCTGACCAAGGACGATGAAAACGTCAATTCCCAGCCGTTCATGCGCTGGCAGAACCGCTTCGAGTTTGTGGCCGAGGCGGTGCTCAAGGCCCAGGACGAGACCGGCGAGCGCAAGGGGCATTACCTCAACGTCACCGCCCCTGACGCCGAGCAGATGTTCGAGCGTGCTGAGTTCGCCAAGGAACTGGGCATGCCGATCATCATGCACGACTTCCTGACCGGCGGCTTCACCGCCAACACGAGCCTGGCCAAGTGGTGCCGCAAGAACAGCATGCTGCTGCACATCCACCGCGCCATGCACGCTGTGATCGACCGCCATCCCAAGCACGGCATCCACTTCCGCGTGCTGGCCAAATGTCTGCGCCTGTCCGGCGGTGACCATCTGCACTCCGGTACTGTGGTGGGTAAGCTCGAAGGCGATCGCGCGTCCACCCTCGGCTTCGTCGATCAGCTGCGAGAATCCTTCGTGCCGGAGGACCGCTCCCGCGGCGTGTTCTTCGACCAGGACTGGGGCTCCATGCCCGGCGTGTTCCCGGTGGCCTCCGGCGGTATCCACGTCTGGCACATGCCGGCGCTGGTCACCATCTTCGGCGACGATTCCTGCCTGCAGTTCGGCGGCGGCACCCAGGGCCATCCATGGGGCAACGCGGCCGGCGCCGCGGCCAACCGCGTGGCGCTCGAGGCCTGCGTAAAGGCTCGCAACCAGGGCCGCGAACTCGAGAAGGAGGCGCGCGACATCCTGACCGAGGCCGCTGCCAACAGTCCCGAGCTCGCCATGGCCATGGATACCTGGAAGGAAATCAAGTTCGAGTTCGAGACCGTGGACAAGCTGGACGTCGCCTGAGCGCCCTCGGCGCCGCCTGCGAACCCGATACTGAACTGAAGCGAGGATACGATCATGGCAAGCATGTACGAGATGGGCGACTACCAGACCGCCCACACCCTTGAGACCTTCGGCTTTCTGCCGCCCATGACCCAGGACGAGATCCACGAGCAGATCGTCTATCTGCTCGCCCAGGGCTGGACGCCGGCCATCGAGCACGAGCACCCCTCCAAGGCCACCAACCATTACTGGACCATGTGGAAGCTGCCGTTCTTCGGTGAGACCAACCTGGGCAACGTCATCAACGAGCTGGAGGCCTGTCACCGCGCCTATCCGGACCACCATGTCCGCCTGCTCGGCTACGACAACTACACCCAGAGCCAGGGTCTGGCGTTCGTGGTCTTCGAAGGACGCGGCTGAGCCCGGTAACGGAAGGCAACCATCGACGCGACGGGGTTAGAGATGGCACAGACTGCAAACACTCCCACCTCCAGTGCTCGTGAGGCATCACGCGCCCGACGCCGCGCCATGTCCGAGAAGGGCAAGGCGGGTGTCCGTGCCGCGGGCAGTGCCTCGGGCAGCAAGCCCAAGACGGCGGCGTCCGGCGCATCCAGTGTGCCCAGCGCCCCAGTTCGTGCTGCCGGTGCGGACGCGGTCGCTTCACCGGGACGGGCCGCCTCGCGGGCGCGACGTCGGGCCATGTCCAGCCGGGGGAAGGCCGGGATCAGTATCGCGGACCGTACCCGTGCGGATTCGACCGGGGAAGCGCAGTCGGGTAGCACGGCTGCCAGTCGGGAAAAAGCCGGCTGCGGCTGCGGCTGCAAAGGCGGGCGGGCACCGGTCGATCAGACCGTGAAGAAGAACGACGCTCAAGGTTCCGATCAGGGTCTCGGTCGGCTCAGCCTCAACAGTGCAGCTGCGACGCCGTCCCGTTCCCTGGCCAAGAAACACACCGTGAACCGCAACGTCAGCCGGGGCGCCTCCATGAGTACAGGGCGGGCCGCGGCCCTCGCCCGGCGGCATGCCATGTCGTCACGGGGCAAGGCAGGGCTGAAGGGCAACGGCCCGAGCCAGGCACAGACCGCGCGGGCGGCCAATCCCAACCTGTCCAGTCGGGAG
>CAZNBB010000026.1:0-40054 GCA_964571225.1 uncultured Gammaproteobacteria bacterium | reverse complement strand
TCACGCCAGCACCAATGCCGTCACCATCGTGATCCGCGACGGGCTGACGGTGATCGGCCTGCTGGCCTGGATGTTCTACATCAGCGGCTGGCTGGCATTGACCTTTCTGCTGGTGGGGCCGGCGCTGGCTTTCGTGGTGCGCTACGTCAGCAAGCGCTTCCGGCGCATCAGCACCCGCATTCAGGACTCCATGGGGGATGTGACCCATGTGGCCGAGGAGGTGATCGAGGGCCAGCGCGTGATCAAGACCTTCGGCGGACAGGAGTACGAACAGGACCATTTCGAACGGATCAACGAAAAGAACCGCAGCCTGCAGATGAAGATGACGGCCACCAGCGCGGCCAGCGTGCCTATCGTGCAGTTCATGGCCGCCTGCACGCTGGCGCTGGTGATCTACCTGGCGACCCAGGGCCCCATGCTGCATTCCATCACAGCCGGCAGCTTCATGTCGTTCATTGCGGCCATGATGCTGCTGCTTCCGCCCCTTAAGCGTCTGACTAACGTGAATTCCTCGGTGCAGCAGGGGGTGGCCGCCGCAGACAGCATCTTCGAATTGCTGGACAGCGAAGGCGAGCCCGATCAGGGCATGCGCACCCTTGCCCGTGCCCGCGGCGCCATCGAATATCGACAGGTCACGTTCCGGTACGGGCCGGACAAGGACCCGGTGCTGCGGGGCATTTCGTTTCGCATCGAACCGGGCGAGACAGTGGCGCTGGTGGGGCGCTCGGGCAGCGGCAAGTCGACGCTGGTCAGCCTGCTGGCGCGCTTTTACGATCCCACCGACGGCGCCATTCTGCTGGACGGGCACGACCTGCGCGAATACCGGTTGGCGGATCTGCGCGACCAGATGGCCCTGGTGGAGCAGCGCGTGACACTGTTCAACGATACCGTGGCCCGCAACATCGCTTATGGGGGCCTGGGGCAGGCCGACCACGCCCGGGTGGTGAAGGCCGCCGAGGCGGCCCACGCCATGGAGTTCATCCGCGAGCTGCCCGAGGGACTGGACACGCCGGTGGGGGAGAACGGCGTGCTGCTGTCCGGCGGCCAGCGCCAGCGCATCGCCATCGCCCGCGCGCTGTTAAAGGACGCGCCGGTGCTCATCCTGGACGAGGCCACCTCGGCGTTGGACACCGAATCCGAGCGTGCCATCCAGAGCGCGCTGGAAGAGGTCATGAAACGCCGCACCACTCTGGTGATCGCCCATCGCCTGTCGACGGTGGAGCGGGCCGACCGCATCCTGGTGCTCAGCGAGGGACGCATCGTGGAGGCGGGGTGCCATGAGGACCTGCTGGCCGCCGGCGGCCACTACGCCGCGCTATATCGAATGCAATTCCATGACGATGCCGCAGCCGTCTGAAGGCTACGGCCGGCGCCTGCTGCCCCTGCTGGCCGACGGTCTGCGGGACCGGCTGCGGGGTGAACATGGCCGTGCCAATGCCCGCTGGGGGCATGTGCGCGCGCCGGCAGGCACGGGCAAGCTGATCTGGCTCAAGACCGGCGCCGGTGAGCAGTCCGTGCATCTGGGCGCGGAGCTGCTGGCGGCCATCCGGCACAAGCGCCTGGATGTGCGGCTGGTGCTGACCTTCGAGCAGGATTTTCCCACACTGGTCAACGAACATCTGGCTGGCCTGGAAAAGGTCGGCGTGGGGTACGGTCCCTGCGACGCGCCGCGCGCGGTGCGTCGGACCCTGGGGCGGCTGGACCCGTTCGCGATCATCTGGGTGGATGGGGCGCCGGACCCCAACCTGTCCAAGGCGGCCGGCGACGACAGTCGCCATACGGTGGTGTTCGCCGCCCCGCCTGCCGCGTCCCCGACCCGGGTGGAGGCGGCTTATCCGGCAACCCCGGCGCAGGCTCATGCCTGGCAGCAGACCGGCGGCGCGGATTACATCGCGCCGGTGGCGGATTTCAGGACCCTGCTGGTGGAAGCTCAGGTAGAGCCGACCCTGCGGGGGCTGGTGTGCGCCGGCCGGGATCTGGATCTGTGGTGGTTCCATGGTGCGGACGCGCCGTCCGTACATGCCGCGGCGTCCCAGTGGCGACGCTGCCCGCTGGCCGGCAGCGGTGTGCTGTTCGTGAGCGCCGAGGCGGACGACGTCGGTGACCTCGGCGCGGACCTGCTTATCAGCACGTGGACCCGTACGGGTCTCGCGCCCGGCACGGTGGTGGCCGTGGACGAAGCACGCTGGACCGCGGCGGTGGCGACCGCCGCCCACGGTCAGCATCTGTCGGGAGCACGCTCCGAGGTTCTGTGGCAGGCGTTGGCGGTCGGGACGCCAACCAGTGTCTCCCCCGATCTGGACCGCGAGCTGTCCCAACGCATGGCCGAGCCGCCGCCGCTGCCGGTTGCCGACACGTTCGACGCCTTGCTGATCAACTGGCAACACTGGCACGACGATCCGGCGTCGGCCCGTCGGCTGGGTGACCGGTGCCGCCGCCGTTTCTGGGACGAGCGCCGGCGGGCGGCCGCTGTGCTGGAAGAGCTGTTGCAGCGAGTGTTCGACTGGTGAGGCCGCTGGACGAACAGTGGTACCGGCCGGGACTGTTGCCGCTCGTGCTACTGCCGGTGGCGGGGCTGTACTGCCTGGTGGTGGCGGCGCGCCGGCGGGCCTATCGCATGGGATTGCTGGCCCGCCACCGTCTGTCCGTGCCCGTGATCATCGTCGGCAACATTACGGTGGGCGGTACGGGCAAGACGCCGCTGGTGGTGTGGTTGGCTCAGCTGCTGGCCCAGGCGGGCTATCGCCCGGGCCTGGTGGCCCGTGGCTACCGCGGCCGCGCGCGACACTGGCCGCAGCAGGTGAGACCGGACAGCGATCCTCAGGTGGTGGGGGACGAGGCGGTGCTGCTGGCCAGACGTTGCCGGTGTCCCATGGCGGTGGGTCCGGACCGGGTGGCCGCCGCCAGGGCACTGCTGGAACACAGCGACTGCGATGTGATCCTGTCCGACGACGGCCTGCAGCACTACGCCCTGGAGCGGGACATCGAAATTGCGGTGGTGGATGGCGTGCGCCGCTTCGGCAATGGTCATTGTCTGCCTGCCGGACCGTTGCGCGAGCCCAGGGGACGGCTGGCACAAGTGGATCTGCTGGTGAGCAACGGCCCGGGGTTGGGAATGGAACATCCAATGACCATGCGCCTGGGCGCGGCACGGGCTCTGGACGATCCGGAGCGGGAGCGGCCGTTGACCGAGTTTCGCGGCCGGCGGGTTCACGCGGTGGCCGGCATCGGTAATCCGCAGCGCTTCTTTTCGGCGCTGCGGGGACTGGGCATCGAAGTGGAGCCCCATCCGTTTCCCGATCACCACGATTTCAGTGCCGCCGATCTGGAGTTTCCCGACCAGGCGCCGGTGCTTATGACCGAGAAGGATGCGGTGAAATGCGTTCGTTTCGCAGCGCCCGACCGCTGGTATGTGCCGGCCAGCGCGGCGCCCGACGAGCGGCTGGGCCCAGAGATACTGGCGTTGCTGGAGCGTGTCGAACGGCGCGGCTGACAACGGGCCGCGTGGGGACGGCGTTCCGGTCTGCTACCATACGGCGCAACCGACACACCGCCCAAGAGGGAGCCATGGACAAGAAGCTGTTGGACATTCTCGCCTGCCCGATCTGCAAGGGCCCGCTGGTCTACCGCAAGGCGGAGCAGGAGCTGGTGTGCAAAGCCGACCGCCTGGCTTATCCGATCCGGGACGACATTCCCGTGATGCTGGAAGAGGAGGCGCGTGAGCTGGGCCCGGATGAAGAGGTCTGATGCTCAGCCGGCAGGTGGATGCGGCGCCGGCCGTCCCGTGACGGGAGGCGGGACGTGAACGTGTCCTTCAACATCGTAATCCCCGCCCGCTACGGTTCGTCCCGTCTGCCGGGCAAGCCGCTGCGGCTGCTGGCCGGTCGCCCCATGATCGAGCATGTCCACCGGCGCGCCCTGGAAAGCGGCGCCCGGGAAGTGGTGGTGGCCACGGACGATGAACGTATCGATGCGGCGGTACGGAATTTCGGCGGCAGGGCATGCATGACCGCAGCGGACCATCCCTCCGGCACCGACCGCCTGGCGGAAGTCGTCCAACGACTCGGCTGGTCTGACGAGACCATTGTGGTGAACCTGCAGGGCGACGAGCCGCTGATGCCGCCCGCGCTGATCGAGCAGGTGGCCGGCGATCTGGCGGCACACGCTCAGGCACCGATGGCGACGGTGTGCGCCACCATCACCACGACGGCCGAGCTGTTCGATCCCCACGTGGTGAAAGTGGTGACCGACAATGCCGGTTTTGCGCTGTATTTCAGTCGCGCTCCCATCCCCTGGGATCGGGACGCGTTCGGGGCGACCAACGAACAGCTGCCCGCCGGGCTCGAGCATTTCCGCCACATTGGCCTGTATGCCTACCGCGCGGCGTTCCTCAAACACTACCGGGACCTGCAGCCCTGCCCGATGGAACGTGCCGAGGCCCTGGAACAGCTGCGCGTGCTATGGCACGGGGTGCGCATTCACGTGGCCCGGGCGGTGACCCATCCGGGGCCCGGGGTGGATACCGAGCAGGACATCGCCCGGGTGGAAGCGCTGCTTTCCGCCGAGGAAGGTGGGGCACGAAGCTGAGCCGGCTCAGGGGCGTCAGTCGTCGAGGATTTCTGTCAGCCCCAACGCCAGAAACTCCGGATGGGGATCGTCCGAATCCGCGGCGAATACCGGAATGGTGTGGGTCTGCGGCACCCGGCGCGAGGCATCGCCATACTGGTTGGGTTGAATGATCCTGGCGCTGCCGGCGCAGCGCAGCACGATGGCCGGTCCGTCGTCCAGCACTTCGAGGATCTCGCAGACCGTGTCCTGGTAGACCACCCGCTGACCGATCAGGGTGCGAAGGCGCATGCTCAGCTTGACGGCGCTGTCGCTCATGGGGTGATCTGCTCTTGGACCGTGTCGTTCCCAGGCGATGATGGGCCATCGCCGGGATGCTGGCAAGGTTGTCGCGATCCACGATGGCCCGGCGGTTCCTCTATACGAAGCGGGCGGCACAGCGGGGCCCGTGAGCGCTTGCGCGACCGCCGCCGCTGAACCGGCGAGCGGGCCGGCGCGGCATGAGAAGCGCCGGCAACAATGCTATCCTAGCCCGCTTTTCCGGGTTGTCGTCCTGCGGCAGGGCTGTAACCTTGGTTGTTGCGCGCCAGCCGGGCAGGTTAACCGGTCCTGAGCGGGCGTCGAACTAAGTGGAACGTGTATGGGTATTGAAGAGCGGAAAACGGTACGGGTCCTCTTCGTCTGTCTGGGCAACATTTGCCGGTCGCCGACGGCCCAGGGCATGTTTACCCACCTGGTGGAGAGTGAGGGGATGCTGGATCGAATCGACATCGATTCGGCAGGTACTCACGCGTATCACGTGGGCAATCCGCCGGATCTGCGGGCTCAGGAGGCCGCCACCAAGCGGGGTGTCGACCTCAGTACCCAGCGGGCGCGGCGGGTCAGCGAAGTGGACTTCGAGCGCTTCGACTACGTGCTCGCCATGGATCGCAGCAATTATTCCGACCTGATGGAAATGTGCCCGCCCGGACAGGAATACAAGCTGCGACTGTTTCTGGAGTTCGCGCCGGAACTGGAGGAACGGGAAGTGCCGGACCCCTATTACGGGGGGCGCTCCGGCTTCGAACGCGTATTGGATATGATCGAGGCTGCCTCCCGCGGCCTGCTGACCGAGATCGTCACCCGCCACCAGCTCTGACGAGCGTTCCTCGTCAGAGGCCGGCAAGGTGGCCCACCTTTGCTCGGGCGGGCCGCCTTGCCTTGTGGCTTTCCCTATTCGTCCCCGGAGTTCACCACCGACTTGCGCGGCTCGGACGCGGGCTTCTGCTCGCTGCCGGTCTGCTCCTGGGGCGCGGATTCCCTCGTCGGCGGTGGCGCTGCCGGGGGTTCGCGGTGGTCGCCGCCGGCGGCAGGCGCCGAGCGGGCCGGGGTGTCGGCCTGGGTCTGGGCCGGTTCCGGTAGACGCGGGGCTTGAGGCGACGGGGCCGCGCTGCGGTCGGCATGGGCAGGCTGTGCCGGTCGATCCGCCGGTGGCGGCGTCTCCCGTGAAACCGCTTCTCCTGGGGCCGGACTCGGCTCGGATGCGGTGGGCTTGACAGCGGGCGGCCGCGCGCCAGTGCTGCCGCTGTCCACGGGTCTGTGGGACGGTTGGGGCGCGGGCGTAGCGCCGGCGCTATCGCTGCGGGGTGGTTCCGCTTGAGGGGGCTGCTCGCTGATTGCCGGACTCTTGGATGGCTCCGGGGATTTGGTCGGCGAGTCACCGCCGGCTTGCGGTGGCGGTGTCCGGTCGCCGGATTTCTCCTCCTGGGACGCCTCGGCGGTCTGCTGGGGCTGACGCTCCCGCGGACGGCGACCGTCCGAGCGTCGGCGGCGGCTGCGCCCGCTGTTGCCCTGCCGGTTGCCGGCGGTTTCCTGGTCCGATTGTTGGGACGGCGCCGTTTCCTGCCCGTTGGCATCGGCTGCCTCCCGGTCGGCTTCCCCGGGGGCGGCACTTTGGGCCTCGTTGGTGCCGCCGGCGGCCCGGCTCGCGCCGCCGCGGCGGCGACCGCCCCGGCGTCCCCGGCGGCTGCTGCGGGACTGGGGCCGAGCCGCGTTATCCTCGCCGGCGCTGGCGCCGGCGTCCTGCGTGGCCGTGGCGGTCGCCTCGGTGGCTGTGGCCTTGGCGGTTTCCTTTTCCGGCGCGGCACGTTCCGGCGCTGGTGTGTCGGCCTTGGCAGCGCGCGAAGACGGCCGGCGTTCCCCGGAGGAGCGGCGCGCTTGCTGACCGTCGGCGGGCTTGCGCCGGTTGTTGGAGCGGCGAGGCTGAGTGCCGCTGCCGCTGCCGCGGGTGCTGCTCCGGCGGCTGGCCGGTGTGGAGGAGGCCGACTTGGCGGGTTCGGCGGGCGCCTCGGTTTCCTCCTTGCGTCCGAACAGGGAGGACCACATACGCTTGATCAGGCCCGGTTCCTCCGCCGTGCGCGTGCGCTCGGCAGCCGCGGAAGACGGCGCAGGGGCCGGGGCCGTAGGTACCAACCCCTTGACGGCCGGTTCGTCGAGGGGCACCCGGGTCTGCTCATGGGGTAGCTCGGGCTCGGCCTCCACCGGCACCAACCGATAGCTGGCAGCGGCGTTATCGCCCTCCAGTTCGTCGACCCGGATGCGCTGCACGTCGTAATGGGGTGTCTGCATATGAGGCGTGGGCACCAGGGCCAGGGCGACCTGGTGACGGGCCTCAATGGTGTGCAGGTTCTGGCGCTTCTCGTTCAGCAGGTAGGTGGCCACGTCCACCGGCAGGCGGGCGACCACACGGGTGGTGCGGTCCTTCATTGCCTCTTCTTCGACGATACGCAGCACTGACAGGGCGAGGGATTCCACGCCCCGCACGAAACCGTGACCACTGCAGCGCGGGCACACGATCTGGCTGGACTCCCCCAGGGACGGGCGCAGGCGCTGACGGGACATTTCCAGCAGCCCGAAGCGGGAAATGCGGCCGACCTGGACCCGTGCGCGGTCCATCTTCAGGGCCTCTCGCAGACGGTTCTCCACCTCGCGCTGGTTGCGGGTGGGCGCCATATCGATAAAGTCGATCACGATCAATCCGCCCAGGTCCCGGATGCGCAGCTGGCGGGCGATTTCGTCGGCCGCCTCCAGGTTCGTATTGAGGGCGGTCTCCTCGATGTCGGCACCCTTGGTGGCGCGCGCCGAGTTGATGTCGATGGAGGTCAGCGCTTCGGTATGGTCGATGACGATGGCGCCGCCGGAGGGCAGGGTGACCTCGCGCTGGAAGGCCGACTCGATCTGGCTTTCGATCTGGAAGCGGGAGAACAGCGGGACGCTGTCCTCGTATTGCTTGAGCTTGTTCAGGTTGTGCGGCATCACCGCCTGCACGAAGTCCCGAGCCTGCTGGAACACCGTGGCATCGTCTATCAGGATTTCGCCGATGTCATTGCGCAGGTAATCCCGAAGCGCACGGATGATGACATTGCTTTCCTGGTAGATGAGAAAAGGCGCAGTCCTCTCCGTAGATGCTTTTTCAATCGAACCCCATAGTTGCAGCAGGTAGTTCAGGTCCCACTGCAACTCTTCGGCGGAGCGGCCGACGCCGGCGGTGCGCACGATCAGGCCCATGCCCTCGGGAATGTCCAAGGCCGCCATGGCGTCGCGGATGAGATTGCGTTCCTCCCCCTCGATACGGCGGGATACGCCGCCGGCGCGGGGATTGTTGGGCATCAGAACCAGATAGCGTCCGGCCAGGCTGATGAAGGTCGTGAGTGCGGCGCCTTTGGTGCCGCGCTCCTCCTTTTCCACCTGCACGACCAGTTCCTGACCTTCCTCCAGGGCGTCCTTGATGCTTACGCGCCCGCCCTTGGCCGCCTCGGTCCGGAAGTACTGACGGGCGACTTCCTTCAGGGGCAGGAAACCGTGGCGCTCGGCCCCGTAATCCACGAAGGCCGCCTCCAGGCTGGGCTCAACGCGGGTGATCTTGCCCTTGTAGATGTTGGACTTCTTTTGTTCCCGTGACGGGACCTCTATATCAAGATCGTAGAGTTTCTGGCCATCCACCATCGCGACACGCAACTCTTCCGGCTGAGTTGCGTTGATTAACATTCTCTTCATATGTCCCTTCTCTCAGGCGCTCGACCGTGCCGCCGGTGTCAGAGCGGGCGTGGCGGACCACGGCTCTAGGGACGCACGGGAAGACCACCACCGTTCCGCGCACGCAGAACAGCAGCACCATCCCGGCATCGATGCACCGGTTCGCCCGATAGGCCCACACAGCAGTCATGGGAGCGCTGGTATCCAGATTAATAAAAAGGAAGCAGTTCCAAATCATGGTTCCATACCGTTGAATCACGGGAACCGTCCGTTTAGGTATTGCGGCGATCTACCCGGTCGACCGTCGGCCCGCTATCCGTTGTGCGGGCGTCCCTCCGAAGGGGGCAGCGGCGTGTTGTTTGCCGCTCCACGGTCGGTTCCGGGCGCGTTACCCCGACTGGCGGTCGGGACAAAATGTTCCACCTTGCGCCGTTCGCCGGGGCGTTCCCGCTGCCAGTCGTTGCGTAGGCAGCTGACGCGCGTATTCGCCAAGCTAATATATCAGCGTTACCTCGGTGCATCAATTGCTTAGAAGCACGCCTCCCGGGAACCTGATATTATGCCTCCATGTCCCAGCCCGCCCCTAAACCGGCAGCGGTCCGCGTCGTGGAGGTCGCCTCCGAGGATGCCGACCAACGCATCGACAACTTTTTGATGCGCCACTTGAAAGGGGTGCCGCGCAGCCGCATTTACCGGATTCTGCGCCGCGGCGAGGTGCGCGTGAACGGCCGGCGCATTGGGCCGGATTACCGTATCTGCGCCGGTGACAAGGTTCGCATTCCGCCGGTGCGCACTGCGGCAGGCGGCGGCGGTCCGGCACCGGTCCGGCCCGGGCTGGAAGCGGCGATTCTGTACGAAGACGATCGGTACCTGGTGCTGGACAAACCGTCCGGGCTGGCCGTCCACGGCGGCAGCGGGGTGAGTCATGGGGTCATCGAGGCGTTAAGGGCCTTGCGACCCCAGGCACGCTTTCTGGAACTGGCCCATCGCCTGGACCGGGAGACATCGGGCTGCCTGCTGGTGGCCAAACGGCGCAGCGCGTTGCGGGCGGTTCACGAATTGTTGCGCGGCGGCGGCGTCGAGAAGCGCTACCTGGCGCTGGTACAGGGCGCCTGGCAGGGCGGCCCACGCCAGGTGAATGCGCCGCTGCGCAAGAACCAGCTACGCAGCGGCGAACGCATGGTGCGCGTGGACCCCGCCGGCAAGTCCGCACAGACCTGGTTTCGGCCGGTGACGGTATTTGGCCAGGCGACGCTGGTGGAGGCCCATCTCGGCACCGGTCGCACCCATCAGATACGGGTCCACGCGGCCCATAGCGGACATCCCATTGCCGGTGACGAGAAGTACGGAGACGAGGGATTCAATCGGGCCATGCGCTCCCTCGGTCTGCGACGGCTCTTCCTGCATGCTCAGTCGCTGGCGTTCACCGAGCCGGACAGTGACCGTGAGATTCATGTGAGCGCACCGCTCGCGCCGGACCTGCGGGCCGTGCTGGACGCACTGGAGCAGGTCCGCGCACCGGCCCCGACGCATAGCGAAGCCCGAAGTGGCAGATAGCCGTAATGAGACGATCCGACTACCGTTTGCTGGTTTTCGATTGGGACGGAACCCTGATGGACTCCGAGGCCCAGATTGTGCGCTGCATGCAGGCGGCCATGGGGGACATGGATCTCCCTGTACTGGAGCCACCGCGCATCCGGGACATCATCGGTCTGGGCCTGAAGGAGGCCATCGACCGGCTGTTCCCCGGAAGGGATGATGCGTTCCATGCGCGGATGGTGGAACGTTACCGCCATCACTGGCTCGGCTCGGACAGAGGGTCGGAGTTGTTCGAGGGTGCGGAGCGAACCCTCGTGGAGCTCAGAGAGCGTGGCTACCTGTTGGGGGTCGCCACCGGCAAGGGTCGGCAGGGGCTGGACAAAGTGTTGGTGGAAACCGGGCTGGGAGCGCTGTTCGATGCCACCCGTTGTTCAGATGAAACCCGTTCCAAGCCCGATCCTCTCATGCTCCAGGAAATCATGGCGGTATTGGATGTGACGCCGGACCGGACGCTGATGATCGGGGATACCGAATACGATCTGGTGATGGCGCGCAATGCCGGGGTGGACGCCATGGCGGTAGGCTACGGGGTCCATACTCCCGAGCGACTGCTGGAACACGGACCCCTGGACTGCCTGGAACGCATCGATCAGCTGCTGCCGTGGCTGGACGGGGAGCTGTCCCGCCTGGCCGCCGTTTGACCGGCGCCGGCTACCCCCAAAGTCAGAGAACAGCGATGCCGGCCGCCTCCAGCATGGTGCACAGGCGGATCAGCGGCAGGCCGATCAGTGCGGTGGGATCCTCGCCTTCCATGCGCTCGAAGAGGGCGATCCCCAGGCCCTCGGATTTGAAGCTGCCGGCACAGTTGTAGGGCTGCTCCCGTCGCAGGTAGCGGTCGATCTGGTCTGCGGTGAGGGCGCGGAAGCGTACCTGGTAGGGCACCACATCGCTCTGCAGTTCGCCGCTGCGGGCGTCCAGCAGGCACAGGCCGGTCAGGAACGTCACCTGGCGACCCGCCAACCGGGCCAGCTGCTCCCGGGCCCGTTCATGGCTGCCGGGCTTGCCCAGGATCCGGTCGTCGACGACGGCCACCTGATCGGAGCCGATGATGATGCCGTCGTCCACCGCCGCCGCGCCGGCCCGGGCCTTGGCTTCAGCAAGTCGGCGTACCAGCGCTGCGGCGGGTTCGTCCGGAAGGGATTGTTCTTCCACGTCGGGGGACAGGGTCTCGAAGGCCAGGCCCAGGCGCGTCAGCAGTTCACGGCGGAAGGGGGAGGTGGAGGCCAGGACGAGGCGCGGTGCTCCCTGGCGATTGTCGGGCGAAGCGGTCATCGCTGGCTCCGGGTGTTGGCGCGAGGCGCGACGGTACCACCGGCTTTGGCGGGATACCAGTCCAAGGACAAGGGGTCCACTGCATTGGGGGACGGGCTTTCGTTGGAAGATGAACAGTCTGATGTCGATTGACTTTACATAATCGACTTAGTATAGCTTACATTAATAACTATAAATAAATATTTGAATTAATTTGGCAACAGTTCGAATTTCCCTCGTATGCGCGCCCGGGAGATGTCGAAAAATGTTACAGTCCCGATGCTCGGTAACCGGCGTCGCTCTCTCGGACAGCCAGTAAGTTGCTGAAATGAGAAAGGTATAGACATGGTGGAATCGGACTTGCATAGTATTGCGCCAGCGATTTGACTGACGCCGTATCTGCCCGTCGTACGACGTCATTGGAAAAACAACAATTAACGAAATAGACCCGCGTGTCGGAGGATGTTTTATGAAGAAGTGCCTGAAATCCACGCTGGTAGGTGCCGTCGTGGGCGCCTTGGTGTTGGGGGCTACCGGGTCGACGTCGGCCGCGACCGTATCCGCCACGACCATTGGGCAGTACAGCGGCACCGCTTCGGGACCCACCGCCAATTTCTATACCATCCAGTACAAAGGCGAGGCCGGGCCGGCGATTACTTCCATCAGCTACGACCTGTCTGTCAAAACGGGTACTTATACTGCCCTTGACGGCAGTACCTACACTGGCAGCGGTTTCTTCAATCTAGACCCGTACAACTTCGGTAGCGCTCCGCTTGAGGACACCACCCAGCTGAGTGACCCGAATGGAGTCAAGTACACCTCGAGTGCAGTGAACGGTGCCACAACTTCGCAGCCGAACCGTCTCACTTTCACGTTCGCGAGCGGCGCTTTTCAGGCCAACAATACATTCAGCTTTGGCCTGGATGCGGAGTGGGTGGATGGTGCTGGCGAGAACAAAAACGGCCAGAGCGGCGGGCTGGACTTTGGAAATGCGGCTATTCCGCTGACGATTACCTTTTCCAATGGCTATTCCGTCACCGCCAACTTTGCAACAGCGCCCACCACGTCGCAGCCATATCGCTCGGCGCTGACTGTCGCGGCGCCCGCCGCAGTTCCGCTTCCTGGTGCAGTGTGGCTGTTCGGTTCGGGTCTGGTGGGGCTGGCCGGACTGGCGCGGCGTCGCAACGCGGCGTAAAGCGTCGTCTACAGTGGGAACGACGAAAACGGGGCCGAAAGGCCCCGTTTTCGTGTGGGCTTATGCCTGAATTTCTATCAATGTCTCGTCGGGATTGACGCTGTCGCCCTTGGCCACCCGTACGGTGGCGACGGTGCCGGCGATGGGTGCCTGAATTTCGGTTTCCATCTTCATGGCTTCGGTGACCAGCAGCGGATCGCCGGCGGCCACCTGGTCACCCTCGGACACAAGCACATCGATGATGGTGCCAGGCATGGATGTGCTGACATGGCCGGGGCCGGTGGGGCGGGGGCGTTTGCTGCCCTTGAGGGGCGGCGTGCCCCCCGCGGCTTCGGCTCCGCTGGTGTCCACTTCCTGCAGGGTCTCCACCAGGATCTCTTCGGGCACACCGTCGACGGTGACATAGAAGGGACGGTTGTCCATGTGGCGGTGGCCGGTGCCGGTAATCTCGATGTGATAGGTGTCGCCGTGCAGGGTGACATTGAATTCGGTGGGTGCCGCGCTGCGCGCGCCCTCCTGAACTCCGGGTGGTGCTTCCAGGGGCTCGGGCACGAGCCGGCCTTCGCTGCGCTGACGAAGGAATTCCCGCCCGATCTCCGGAAACATGGCGTAGGTGAGGACGTCTTCCTGGGATTTGGCAAGGGCGCCGATCTCGTCCTTGAGGGCCTCCATTTCGGCCTTGATCAAATCGGCCGGTCGTACGTCGATGACGTCTTCGTTGCCGATGGCCTGCTGGCGCACGATAGCATTTACCGGGCCCGGCGCCTTGCCATAACGTCCTTGCAGATAAAGCTTCACCTCGTTGGTGATGGTCTTGTAGCGGGTGCCGGTGAGGACGTTGAGCACGGCCTGGGTGCCGACGATCTGCGAGGTGGGGGTGACCAGCGGAGGGTAACCCAGGTCCTCCCGCACGCGGGGGATTTCCTCCAGGACTTCGGTCATGCGCTGCAGTGCGCCCTGTTCGCGCAGTTGGGTATACAGATTCGAGATCATGCCGCCGGGGACCTGGTAGATCTGCACGCGCGTGTCCAGTCCGGTGAACTCGCTTTCGAACTGGTGATACTTCTTGCGCACCTCCCTGAAGTAGAACCCGATCTGCTGGAGCTGCTGAAGGTCCAGCTGCGTGTCGTACTCGGTGCCCCGCAGGGCTGCCACCATGCTCTCGGTAGGCGCATGGCTGGCGCCGCCGGCGAACGCGGAAATGGCCGTGTCGATATGGCGGCAGCCGTTTTCGATGGCTTTCAGGTGACACATCTCCGAGACGCCGGCGGTCGCGTGCATATGCAGATGCACCGGGACCTTCACGGCCTGCACCAGGCTGCGTACCAGGTCGGCGGTCACATAGGGCGTGAGCAGGCCGGCCATGTCCTTGATGGCGATGCTGTCGCAGCCCATGGCTTCCATTTCCTTGGCCATGGCCACGAACTGGGGGATGCCGTGCACCGGGCTGGTGGTGTAGGAGATGGCTCCCTGGGCGTGCTTGCCGACTGCCTTGACCGCCTCGATGCTGGTGCGCAGGTTGCGGGTGTCGTTGAGCGCATCGAAGATGCGGAATACGTCGATGCCGTTGTCGGCGGCGCGGGCCACGAACGTGCGCGCCACATCGTCGGAGTAATGGCGGTAGCCGAGCAGATTCTGGCCCCGCAGCAGCATCTGCAGCCGGGTGTTGGGAAGTGCCTTGCGCAGGGAGCGCAGCCGCTCCCAGGGGTCTTCCTTGAGGTAGCGCAGACAGGCATCGAACGTGGCGCCGCCCCATACTTCCAGGGACCAGTATCCTATCTGATCCAGACGGTCGCAGATGGGCAGCATGTCCTCGGTGCGCATGCGTGTGGCGATCAGCGACTGATGAGCGTCACGCAGTATGACATCGGTGATGTGGACCTTGGACATGGCGCGGTCTCGTATCGTGTTGGGCGGTCAGGCCCCATTCTAATCAGAATCGCCGGTCTGCAGGGCAGGGCCCGGCGGGAACCGCGTTTCAGAGCCCCATGTGGGCCGCGAGGGAGGCGGCAATCACGGCGGCCATTTCCTGGGTCGGCCGGCTGGTGGAGTAGTTCACCAGCTCCGGGTGTTCCTCCACGAAGCCGGTGTCGAATTTCCCCTCGCGGAATTCCGGCACATTCAGGATTTCCAGGTAATAGGGAATGGTGGTCTTGACGCCATATACCGCCATGTCGAGCAGGGCGCGGTGTGCACGGTTGAGCAACTCATCCCAGGTCCGTGCCCATATGATGAGTTTGGCACACATGGAATCGTAATAGGGGGGGATGGGGTAGCCTGTATAGATCGCTGCATCGGTTCGCACTCCCGGTCCGCCCGGAGCGAAGTAGCGGGTGATACGCCCGAAACTGGGTAGAAAATCGTTCTTCGGGTCCTCGGCATTGATGCGAAATTCCATGGCGAACCCGCGGCGCCTGATGTCGTCCTGGCAAAACTGAAGGTGCATGCCGGCCGCAATGCGGATCTGTTCCTGGACGATGTCCACACCGGTGATCTCCTCGGTGACCGGATGCTCCACCTGCAGACGCGTGTTCATCTCCATGAAGTAGAAACGCTGGTCGCGGTCCATAAGGAATTCCACCGTGCCCGCGTTCACGTAGCCGACCTCGCTGGCGGCACGTACCGCGTAGTTTCCGATCAGGGCACGTTGCTCGTCGTTGAGCTGAGGCGAGGGGGCGATCTCGATGAGTTTCTGGTGGCGTCTCTGAATGGAGCAGTCCCTTTCCAGCAGGTGGATCACGTTGCCGTGGCTGTCGGCCAGGATCTGCACTTCGATGTGGCGGGGATGCTCCACGCACTTTTCCACGAACACATCCGCGCTGCCGAAGGCCTTGGTGGCTTCCGACAACACCCGGTCGAACTGGCGGCGCAGTTCCGTGGCGGAATCGCAGCGCCGGATGCCGCGGCCTCCACCGCCGGAGGTGGCTTTGAGCATGACGGGGTAGCCGATGGAATCGGCCAGCGTCACGGCGGCGTCCACGTTCGGAACATTGCCTTCACTGCCCGGTACCACCGGCACGCCTGCGTTCTGCATGCGGCGGCGTGCCTCGGTTTTGTCCCCCATGCGCCGGATGACGGCGGCGCTGGGCCCCACGAACAGAATGCCGCGGCGTTCGCAGATTTCCGCCAGCAGGGGATTTTCGGACAGGAACCCGTAACCGGGGTGAAGTGCGTCACAGCCGGTGGCGGTGGCGAGGTTTACAATCCGGTGCGCGTTCAGGTAGCCGGCTACCGAGTCGGGGCCGATGTTGTAGGCTTCGTCGGCTTTGCGCACGTGCAGGGCATGGCGGTCGGCGTCGGTGTAGATGGCCACGGAGGTGATGCCCATTTCCGCGCAGGCACGGACGATCCGGACCGCGATTTCTCCCCGGTTTGCGATGAGCAGCTTCTTGATCAACGGGCGATTTCCAGCGTGCAGGGTGAGTGCCGGCGGCCGGCGAACGCAGGGGCGTGCCGACCGGCCCGGCCACCCCGACTCCAGACCTTCTACGGAAAGGACCGGGGCTTGTCAATAACTGCCTGGATGAGCGAGCATTTTGCGATTCGGGGGCTTTGACACCAGAAACATCGCGGGCTAAACTTGACAGCTTATGTTGCCGGATCATATCGCTGCCATGGCGTTGGCCCGGACCGGGGCGCATTTTGCCGGTCGGCTGCCCTTGGCCCGAATGCCCCGTCTCGGGGAAGCACTGCTCGACAGCAGTGGCGAAGTCGCAGTTGACCTGCACCTGGGCACCGACGATGAGCGCGTGCGGTACCTGACGGGCCGTATCCGGGGCGAACTCACGCTGCAATGTCAGCGTTGCCTGGAACCCATGGCGCTGGCGGTGGACATCGACGTCCGCCTCGGGCTCGTGGACGGGCTCGATGAGGCGCAGAGGTTGCCGGAGGGCTATGAGCCGCTGGTGGTCGAGGCAGGGAAGGTGGCGCTCTCGGAGCTCGTGGAAGACGAGTTGCTGCTGGCATTGCCGGTCGTGCCGAAGCACGGCGATGCCAGCGAATGTCGCGTGATTGAGTCTGAAGAGGACACCGTCGAGGAAGCGCGGGAAAACCCGTTCACGGTGCTGGCGGATTTGAAGCGTCGTTCTTGAATGTCGTTTTAGGAGTTATTCAGCTATGGCAGTTCAACAGAACCGAAAGACTCGTGCCAAGCGTGGCATGCGCCGGGCCCATGACGGGCTCAAGGCGAAGGCCCTGTCGGTCGAGCCGACCACCGGTGAGACTCACCTGCGCCACCACATCAGCCCTGATGGCTACTATCGTGGCCGCAAGGTCCTTTCCCGGGAAGAAGACTGAGACCGGGGGTTCCGGATGGCCGCGGACCGCGGCCGCCGGACCGGTCGATAGCCTGCGCTTCCGTTTTCTGATATTCCGCCGGTGATTGTTCACCGATTCGCGTTCCCATGAACGGGAAACTGACCATCGCCCTGGATGCCATGGGCGGCGATAGCGGTCCCGACGTGGTGATAGCCGCCGCCCTGAGCATATTGAGGCAGCGCGATGACGTTCGCCTGTTGCTGGTCGGAGACCAGCAACGCTTGAATGCGATGGTCGCCTCCGCCGGGCGTGCAACGGAGAATCTGGAGATCCGCCACGCCTCCCAGCAGGTGGAAATGGGCGAAATGCCCTCCCAGGCACTGCGCTTCAAGAAAGACTCCTCCATGCGGGTCGCCATCAATCTGGTCAAGGAAGAACAGGCCCAGGCGTGTGTCAGCGCCGGCAACACCGGGGCGCTGATGGCCACCGCACGCTACGTATTGAAAACCCTTCCCGGCATCGACCGACCCGCCATCATCACGTCCATACCCTCCATTGAAGGTCACACCTGGATGCTGGACCTGGGCGCCAATGTGGATTGCAGCGCCGATCATCTGTTCCAGTTTGCGGTGATGGGTTCGGTGCTGGCCACCGCCGCCGATGGTGTGGAGCGTCCCCGGGTGGGCCTGATCAATATCGGCGAGGAAGAAATCAAGGGCAACGACCAGGTCAAGGAAGCGGCTCGTCTGCTGGGAGGCAGCTCCCTCAACTATATCGGTTTCGTGGAAGGCGACGATGTCTACAAAGGCGGTGTGGATGTCGCCGTCTGTGACGGCTTCGTGGGCAACGTGGCGCTGAAGACCAGTGAGGGGGTCGCCAAAATGGTGACCCATTACATGAAGCGCGAATTCTCCCGCAACCTGTTGACCCGCGCCGCCGGCGCCGTCGCACTGCCGGTTCTCAACGCGTTCCGTCGCCGGATCGATCCGCGCCGCTACAACGGGGCCAGTCTGCTCGGTCTGCGCGGCATCGTGATCAAGAGTCACGGTGGAGCCGATGCCGTCGCGTTTGCCAACGCCATCGAGGTGGCGATCCTGGAGGCGCAGAAAGCGCTGCCGGAGCGCATCGACAACAAATTGGAAGCCCTACTCACCGAAAGGCAAGCGGTTTGACCTACTCGCGCATTACAGGCACGGGCAGCTATCTTCCGGAGAAGGTGCTCAGCAACCGCGATCTCGAGGAGATGGTCGATACCTCGGACGAGTGGATTCGCGAACGCACGGGCATCCGCAAGCGGCACATTGCCGCCGAAGGCCAGACCACCTGCGATCTGGCCGAGCTGGCGGCGCGGCGCGCCCTGGAAGCGGCCGGCCGCAGCCCGCGGGATGTGGACCTGGTGATAGTGGCCACCACCACGCCGGACCGGGTGTTCCCCAGTACCGCGTGCCTGCTCCAGCAGCGCCTGGATATTCACGGCTGCGCCGCCTTCGACCTGCAGGCGGTATGCACCGGATTCGTGTACGCCCTCGGAGTGGCGGACAAGTTCATCCGCAGCCGCAGCGCCAGTTGCGCCCTGGTGGTGGGCGCGGAAACCCTTTCCCGTATCGTGGACTGGTCGGACCGTTCCACATGCGTGCTGTTCGGCGACGGAGCCGGAGCCGTGGTCCTCGAGTCCAGCACGGAGCCCGGCATCCTGTCCACCCATTTGCATGCCGACGGCAGCTACGAGCATCTGTTGACGGTGCCATCGGGCATCTCGCAAGGTTACGACCTGGTTCAGCAAGGTCAGGCCTTCATGCAGATGAAGGGCAACGAAGTGTTCAAAATGGCCGTCAACACGCTCGGGCGTATCGTTGACGAGACATTGCAGGCCAACCGGTTGAAGAAATCGGACGTGGATTGGCTGATCCCCCATCAGGCGAACATCCGGATCATCAAGGCCACCGCCCGCAAGCTGAAAATGCCCATGGACCGCGTCGTGGTCACCGTGGACGAACACGGCAATACGTCGGCCGCATCGGTTCCCCTGGCACTGGATGCGGCGGTACGCGATGGTCGGATTCGGCGTGGCGAAACGCTGTTGATGGAAGCGTTCGGCGGCGGGTTCACCTGGGGGTCGGCACTGCTGAAGTACTGATGACGGTCGGACACATTGGAAAGTGGGTTATTCATGAGCGCGAATAAACAGGTTGTGAGCACTCAGTTGGCGGTGGTCTTTCCCGGGCAGGGGTCCCAGACGGTCGGCATGCTGCACGCCCTTGGCCAGCGTTTCCGGGAGGTCACCGAAACCTTTGACGAAGCTTCCGATGCGTTGGGTTACGACCTCTGGAAGCTGGTGGAGGGCGGCCCGGAGCAGGAACTTAACCTCACCGACCGCACGCAACCGGCGATGCTGGCCGCCGGAGTCGCCGTGTGGCGTGCCTGGTGTGCCAGCGGCGGTCCGCTGCCGGCGGTCATGGCCGGTCACAGTCTGGGTGAGTACACCGCCCTGGTGTGTTCGGGCTCGTTGGACCTGGCCGCTGGCGTCGCCCTGGTCGCCGAGCGTGGTCGGCGTATGCAGGAGGCTGTCCCGGCCGGGACCGGCGCCATGGCCGCCGTGCTGGGGCTCGATGATGCAGCGGTGAAGCGGGCCTGTGCCGAGGCCGCGGGCTCCGAAGTGGTCTCCGCAGTGAATTTCAACGCGCCGGGGCAGGTTGTGATCGCCGGACATGCGGCCGCAGTGCAGCGCGCCATCGAGAAGGCCAAGGCTGCCGGTGCCAAACGCGCCGTCACCTTGCCGGTGAGCGTGCCGTCCCATTGCATACTCATGCGTCCCGCGGCCGACTCCTACGCTCGAACCCTGGATACAGTCGGTTTCGGCGCGCCTGCCATCCCCGTGCTGCACAACGTGGATGTGGCGAGTTACGAGGATGCGACCTCCATTCGCAACGCGCTCGCCATGCAGCTGTTCAGCCCGGTGCGGTGGGTGGAGACAATACAGGCGATGGCGCGCCACGGCGTAACCACCATCGTCGAGGCGGGGCCCGGAAAGGTGCTCACCGGTCTGTGCAAACGCATTGACAGGAGCATGACTGCGCTGGCGGCATACGATCCGGATACGCTGGAACAGGCCCTTGCCGCGGTGCAGGGTCAGCTGGGAGAAGTCCATGTCGCTGGATAAGGAGATCGCTCTGGTTACCGGCGCCAGCCGCGGAATCGGCAAAGCCATTGCCCACGAGCTGGGCAGCCGCGGGGCCACGGTAATCGGCACGGCCACCACCGAAGCCGGCGCGCAGTCCATCGCCGATGCCCTCGCGGCAGCGGATATCCGGGGTGCCGGACGGGTGCTGAACGTGACTGACGCCGGCTCCGTGGAGGCATTGCTGAAGGGCGTGGAGAACGATTTCGGCGCGCCGACGGTGCTCGTGAACAACGCCGGCATCACGCGCGACAATCTGCTCATGCGCATGAAGGAAGACGAGTGGTCGAGCGTGCTCGATACCAATCTCAGCTCGATCTATCGCCTCAGCAAAGGGTGCCTGCGGGGCATGATGAAGGCCCGCCATGGGCGTATCATTAACATCACTTCGGTGGTCGGGCTGACGGGAAATCCCGGGCAGTCCAACTATGCGGCGGCCAAGGCGGGAATGATCGGCTTTTCGAAGTCCCTGGCCCGTGAAGTGGGCTCACGGGGAATTACCGTCAATACCGTGGCGCCGGGCTTCATTGACACAGACATGACGCGGGCGTTGGGCGAGCACCAGCGTGAACAGCTGCTTGGCCAGATTCCCCTCGGCCGTCTTGGCGATCCGCGGGACATCGCATGGGCTGTGGCGTTTCTTGCCTCCGCCGAGGCGGCTTATATCACCGGCGAGACCATCAACGTGAACGGTGGTATGCACATGCCCTGAAGTCGGGCGCACCGGCTTGGAGCAGAATCTGTCATTCCGGATTCAATGATATGAATTTGCAAGGAATGGGAAATGGATGGACGTTGTCTATAATGCCGGCTCACGGCACCCCGCTCAGGGGACTGGTGAAGGTTTGCGCTGGATTGACAAACCTGTTTTCACTACAATACCGCCCGCAGCGCAGGCTGCGCGACTTCTCGTTGGGAGGAAATATTTATCATGAGTACCGTTGAAGAACGCGTCAAGAAGATCGTTGTTGAGCAGCTCGGTGTGAAGGAAGAGGAGGTCACCACCGAGGCCTCGTTCGTGGACGATCTCGGCGCTGACTCCCTGGATACGGTCGAACTGGTGATGGCTCTGGAAGAGGAATTCGAATGCGAAATTCCCGATGAAGAAGCCGAAAAGATCACCACTGTGCAGCAGGCGATCGATTACATCAACGCCCACCAGGGCTGATTGAATCCATTGCAACAAGGCCGCCGCTGCCACGTCGTGGTTGCGGCCTTTTCTTTTCGACTATCGGTTGCCGTGCGGTGACCAATCGATAGAGGACAGGCCCTTGTCTAAGCGACGCGTCGTCATCACCGGGTTGGGAATCGTCTCGCCGGTAGGACTCAGCGTAAAAGAAGCGTGGGACAACATTGTTGCGGGCAACAGCGGTATCGGCCCCATCACCCAGTTCGATGTGTCCGCATTTCCCGTGCGCTTCGGGGGCGTCGTCCGCGACTTCGACGTTAGCGAATACATTTCGCCGAAAGAAGCTCGCAAGATGGATCCGTTCATCCACTACGGCATCGGGGCGGCCTGCCAGGCCATCCGCGACGCCGGCCTGGAAGTGACCGATGAGAACGCCGCGCGCATAGGGGTGTCCATCGGTTCGGGCATCGGGGGTATTTCCAGTATCGAGAAGGGGTATAAGGCGTTTCTCGATGGCGGTCCCCGCAAGATCTCGCCCTTCTTCGTGCCGAGCAGCATCGTCAACATGATTTCCGGCAATCTGTCCATCATGTACGGCATGCGGGGGCCGAACATTTCGCTGGTTACGGCCTGCGCCACCGGCACTCACAGCATCGGCGATGCCGCTCGTATCATCGCCTACAACGATGCCGACGTGATGATCGCGGGTGGTTCGGAGTTTGCGACCACACCCACCGGTCTGGGAGGCTTTGCGGCGGCACGGGCGCTGTCCACCCGTAACGACGACGCCCAGGCGGCGAGCCGGCCGTGGGACCGGGACCGGGACGGTTTCGTGCTCAGCGACGGGGCCGGCGTGGTGGTGCTGGAGGAATACGAACACGCCAAGCGTCGCGGTGCCACCATCTACGCCGAAGTGGCCGGTTTCGGGATGAGCGGCGATGCCTACCACATGACTCAGCCCCGTGAAGGCGGCGAGGGTGCCGTTCAGTGCATGCGGACCGCCCTGTCCGATGCCGGGATGAATGCCTCCGATGTGGACTATATCAACGGCCACGGCACCTCCACGCCGGCCGGCGACAAAGCCGAGAGCCAGGCGATCAAGGCCTGTTTCGGGGACCATGCCTACAAGCTGGCGGTCAGCTCCACCAAGTCCATGACCGGGCATCTGCTGGGTGCGGCCGGAGGTGTGGAAGCCGTGTTCACGGCCCTGGCGATCCGCGATCAGGTCGCGCCGCCCACCATCAATCTGGACAATCCCGACCCCGATTGCGATCTCGATTTCGTACCCAACACGGCGCGCGAGATGAAGATAGAGATCGCCATGTCGAACTCCTTCGGTTTCGGCGGCACCAACGGTACCCTGGTGCTGCGTCGCTTGAGCTGAGCGCGCACGTCGGGACTAGCGCCGTCGGCCATGTTTCCCGATCCCGCGGTTCGCGTGGCCGTTGCGGGGTCTGCGGGGTGTTGCCATGGGCGATGACCATCACCTGCGCTGCCTGATCAACGGTGCGGCGGCCGAGACGGTTTCGGTCTTCGATCGCGGCCTGCAATACGGCGATGGCCTGTTCGAGACACTGGCCGTGGTGGCCGGCCGGCCCCTGTATTGGGAACCCCACCTGCAACGTCTGATGGCCGGCTGCCGGCGGCTCGCCATTCCCCAACCCGATCCAGAGGTGCTGTACCGCGAGGCGCTGGAACTCGTTGGGCAGCATAGCCGTGGGGTGCTGAAGGTGGTGGTCACCCGCGGGGTGGGCGGGCGCGGCTATCGCCCCCCGGAACGGCCCGCGCCGACCCGGATCCTCTCCATTCACCCCTGGCCCGACCATCCGGAAACCTGGCGCACGGTCGGAGTCCGGTTGCGCCTGTGCAGCCAGCGCCTGGGTAGTGATGCCGGACTCGCCGGAATCAAGCATCTCAACCGCCTGGAACAGGTGCTGGCCCGGGCGGAATGGTCCGACCCGGAAGTGCCCGAAGGGCTCATGCTCGACATGGACGGCAGGCCGATAGAGGGGACCATGAGCAATCTCTTCGCAGTGACGGACGGTCTGTTGCGGACCCCGGATTTGTCAACCTGCGGGGTCGCTGGCATCATCCGAGCTCGGATCATGGAACTGGCGGAGGCCATGGGTATACCCTGTCGGGAGGCGGTGCTGGACATGGCCGATGTCGGGCGGGCCCAAGAGCTGTTTCTCACCAACAGCGTGATCGGAGTGTGGCCGGTCAACGCCCTGGAAGACCGGCGCTGGCAGGTCGGCCCCGTGACGCGACGCCTGAGCCGGGCGCTCATGCAGGATGCCGCGGGCCTGTCAGCGACAAGTCTATGGTAGAGCGCGCGACCAACGGCGATCCGCCCTCATCGAGGAGTCGGTTCGACCTGCTGTTCCGGGTACTGGGTGTGCTGGTGCTGTTGGCCAGCTTCGGCGGCGGTTGGCTGGTCATGAGCTATCGCAGCTTTGTCGAGACGCCCTTGTCAGTGCCCGCAAAGGGTATGGTCTACAACGTTTCCTCGGGAACCTCCCTGCACGAGTTGGCGCAGGATCTGGCCCGGCGGGGAATCGTGTTCCATCCGCGTTTTCTGGTCTGGATGGGCCGCGACGCGGGCTATGCGTCCCGAATTCAGGCGGGCGAGTACCGCCTCACCCCCCAGATGCGCCCGGCCGATCTGCTGCGGATGCTGGTGGACGGGCGCGTCATCCAGCATTCGCTGACCCTGGTGGAAGGCTGGACCTTCCGGGAGGTGATGGCGGCAGTGCGCGCGGACCCCGATCTGACCCACACCCTGCAGGGTCTGCATGGCGAGCAGATCATGGCCCGGCTGGGTCACCCCGGCGAGGCGCCTGAAGGGCGGTTCTATCCGGATACCTACTATTTTCCCCGCGGTACCACGGACGTGGCGTTCCTGCAGAGGGCGTATCGCATGATGGCCAGGCGCCTGAAGGCGGAGTGGCAGCAACGGGCCCCTGGACTGCCCCTGAAATCGCCGTACCAGGCATTGATCCTGGCCTCCATCGTGGAGAAGGAGACCGCAGTGGAATCGGAGCGCCCGCGCATCGCCGGTGTGTTCATTCGACGCCTGCGACTGGGCATGCGCCTGCAGACTGACCCCACGGTCATTTTCGGGCTGGGCCCCGACTTCAAGGGTCGGCTGCATGCCAGCGACCTGCGCAAGGACACGCCCTACAACACCTACACGCGCTATGGTCTGCCGCCGACGCCGATCGCCCTGCCCAGCGGCGAATCCATTCACGCCGCCCTGCATCCCGCAGCCGGGGACAGTCTGTATTTCGTGGCGCGCGGGGACGGCCATCACCATTTTTCCCGCACGCTCGCTCAGCACGACGCGGCCGTCCGCCGTTACCAGCTGCACGAAGATGTGAAAGTGCCGAAGGAGGCCAAGGGTGGCGGTTCGCGGTAGATTCATCACCGTCGAAGGCGGGGAAGGGGTCGGTAAGACCACCAACATGCAGTACCTGCGTGGGCGCATCGAGGCTGCCGGCCATACCGTCGTGATGACCCGCGAGCCCGGCGGAACGCCCCTGGCCGAGGCCATTCGCGCCTTGCTGCTGACGCCGGAGTACCGCGGTATGAACTCGGACTGCGAGCTGCTGCTCATGTTTGCCGCCCGCGCCGAGCACCTGGCCCAACGCATTCTGCCGGCCTTGCGGGCCGGGGAATGGGTGTTGTGCGACCGGTTTACGGATGCCACCTACGCTTACCAGGGCGGAGGACGGGGCTTGCCGCGGGAGAGAATCGGGCAGCTCGAAACCTGGGTGCAGGGAGAGCTGCGCCCGGACCTGACCCTGTTGCTGGACGTCCCGGTGGCCCTGGGCCTCAAACGGGCCGGCGACCGCAGCGCCCCGGATCGGTTCGAGCAGGAAGAGGTGGCGTTCTTCGAGCGGGTGAGGCAAGCCTATCTGGAGCGGGCCCGGGCCGAGCCGGACCGTTACCGGGTGGTGGATGCGGCTCAGCCATTGTCCGAGGTGCAACAGCAGCTGGACAGGGCCTTGGAAGGCCTTTTGTCAGGGGGGTGATCTTACCTGATAAACTTGATGATGTATGTAATGTAACTATATGAGAGATAACACGAAGACTAAATGGTACCGAATTCAGCTGCTATCGGATATTCAGGTTTAATAACGAATTGTATGTAACTGATTAAAAATGGAGATAGAGGAATTTCTTCCCTGGTGGGAGTCAGCCTGGCAGAGCCTGGCTGAGCGGCGTGATCAGGGCCGCCTTCCCCATGCGATATTGCTCACCGGGCCCGCCGGGCTGGGCAAGAGACAGTTTGCCCGTCGTGTGGCACAGGCGCTGTTGTGCGAGCAACCGAACCCCGTCGGCGCCCCGTGCGGTGCCTGTACCGGTTGCACTTTGTTCACGGCCGGCAGCCATCCCGATTTTCTCCAGGTGCAACCGGCCGAAGAGGGCAAGGCCATCGTGGTGGACCAGATCCGGGAGCTGTCCACCGGCCTGGGCCTCAGCAGCCATGCCGGCGGATTCAAAGTGGCCGTCCTGGTGCCGGCGGACCGTATGAATGCGGCGGCCGCCAACAGCCTGCTAAAGACTCTGGAGGAACCCTCCGATAACACGGTACTGATGCTGGTCAGCGAGCGGCCGGCAGCCCTTCCGGCCACCGTGCGCAGCCGTTGTCAGCAGATTCGGTTCCCCGTGCCGCCCGTCGAGTTGGCGCTGGAATGGCTGATGCCCCGTTTGGCGGCACCCGACCAGGCCCGGCTGCTGCTGGATCTGGCGGCCGGGGCGCCTCTGCTGGCGCTGGATCTGGGGCAGTCGGACGCTATTGCCACGCGCCACGAACGGTTCGCCGAGTTGGTAGCTCTGTTCGAAGGCAACGTCGATGTGCTGGAGGCAGCGGCCCGGTGGGCACAGGAGAAGGACCTGGACTCTCTGCACTGGTTCACCGGTTGGGTCATGGACATGATACGGCTGAAGAGTGGCGAGCGGCCTGCCGGCCTGCGCAACAGCGACCTGCGGGACGGTTTGATGGCGCTGGCAAAAGCGCTAGACTCGAAACAGCTTCACGGGCTGCTGGACCGGCTCTGGGATGCCCGCCGGGTGGCGGGGACCAGCGTCAATCGGCAGTTGCTGGTGGAGGATGTATTGATCGGCTGGGCCCGGCTGGGCGCGGCCAGGCACGGCAGACAGAGGCAGGTGCAACCATGATGAAGCGTGCGGGGCCCCGCCAGGGAATTCTCTCGCTCACGATCAAAGACAAGGGCGCGCTGTATGCCGCCTACATGCCCTTTGTGAAGAACGGCGGTCTGTTCATCCCTACCAACAAGACCTATGAGCTTGGCGACGAGGTGTTCATGCTTCTCACCCTCATGGAAGAGCCTGACAAGATTCCCGTTGCCGGGCGGGTGATCTGGATCACGCCCCGCGGCGCCCAGGGAAACCGTACCGCCGGCATCGGCGTGCAGTTCAGCGATCAGGACGACGGCGCGGTGCGGGGTAAGATTGAAGGGTATCTGGCCGGCGCCCTGCAGGCGGACCGCCCCACCCACACCATGTAGCAGCCGGCAGGGCCTTTCATCCTGCGGGCTGCTCCATTAGGATGGGCAGCCCATTCCCAGGCTCCCGAACACCCGCCATGACCGGTACCCCCGCGCTGCTCGTAGATTCCCACTGTCATCTGGACATGCTCGACCTGTCGGCCGAGGAGGGCGGGTTGGCCAGTGTACTGGAGGCCGCCCGCGACGCCGGGGTCGGGCATTTGCTGTGCGTGTCGGTGAACCTGGAAGACTACCCGGCCATGTGCGGCCTGACCGCGCCCTACGACAACGTGTCCGTGTCCGTCGGGGTCCACCCCAACGAGCGGCAGGGCAAGGATCCGGACGCGGATGAGCTGGCGGAGCTGGCGCGGGCACCGCGGGTAGTGGCCATCGGCGAGACCGGCCTGGACTACTTTCGCAGCGAAGGTGATTTGGAGTGGCAGCGCGATCGGCTGCGGCGTCACGTGGCGGCGGCGCGGGCCTGTGGCAAGCCGCTGATTATTCACTCGCGCCAGGCCCGTGACGACACCATCGCCGTGCTTGCCGAGGAGCGGGCCGGGGAAGCCGGCGGCGTCATGCACTGTTTCGCCGAGGATTGGGACATGGCCCGACGTGCCATGGACCTGGGCTTTTACATCTCGTTTTCCGGCATCGTCACCTTCAAGAGCGCCCGCGAGCTGCAGGACGTGGCCCGCCGGGTGCCGCTGGACCGCATGCTGGTGGAGACCGATTCCCCCTACCTGGCGCCCGTTCCCTACCGGGGGCGGCCCAACCAACCTGCCTATGTGCGCCATGTGGCCGAGTTCATCGCCGAGCTGCGCGGCGAGCCGTTCGAGCGCATTGCGCAGGCCACCACCGCCAATTTCAGCACCTTGTTCGGGCTCCCCTTAACGACGGCTTGACCCTCTCGGGGCGGATGTTCGGCTCAAGTTTTCGCGCCGCGGGCCGCCAGCGCTTGAAGAGCCAAGCGCGACTGTCCCCGCCGTGGGGGACGCGTCCTTTCCCTGGAGATCCCGACGGTGGGGCTATCGTACGCTGACAAGCGCCGTGATCGGCGCGCTCGTGTGTCGGTTGAGGTGACGCTGACCAGTCCGCATTGCGTCCCACGCCACGGGCGGGTGCGGAACATCAGCAGTCGGGGCGCGTATGTCACGCTGACCGACGGTGCGCTCACGTTGGAAACCGGATCCGCTGTGACGCTGCGCTTTCACGTTCGCCAGACCCACCTGCGTTTCTCGCGCCAGATCGCCGGCCATATCGTCCGGGCGGACGCGGCTGGCGTCGCCCTGACGTTCAGCGAAGCGGGGCCGGTTGCCGCCGCCGTGGTGGAGGATCTGTGCTTTTATGCCGGATTGTGCGGTGCCCCGCATGCTTGCCCGGGGGCGGGCGGTGCGCAGCTTTGCAAGTGACGGGGCTTATATGTGCCGTTCCCGCCACGCCTGTGCTATAAATGAATTTAATATCTGTATAGCCGTTATACTGCGGTATTTGGCTCAATAGGCCGGGATGTGTCGGAGCTCTCCACTGCGTCACTCAGAACGGCGGCTCGCCTGCTGCATGAGCGTGACGCGCTGAGCAAGGCGCTGCTGGCCGCCACCGCCGATCTTGCCCAGGGTCAGGATGCCGAGTCGATTCTGCGCCGGACCTGTGACGCCCTGGTGGCCGCTTCTCCCCATATACTGCTTGCCTGGATGTATCTGGGTGACCCGCGGGCCGAATTCATTCGCCCGGCCTACGCGGCCGGAAGGGCGCGTGGTTTCGCGGCGGACTTCACCCTTGGCAACAGCCCTGTGGAAGAGCGTGCCCCCACCCGGCGGTCGTTGACCCTGGCCCGGCCGGTCCTGGCCCGCATTCGTACCGATCCCACCTGCGTACCGTACCGGGACGCTGCTCTGGACCATGGGTTGGAGTCCAGCATCAGCCTGCCGTTCGGTACCGCCGATGCCGCCCCGGCCGGTGTGGTCAATGTCTACGCGGACGATCCGGAGTACTTTCTCAGACTGGGTGCGGAGCCGTTCCGGGCCTTCGCCCACCTGGGCCAGGTGGCCCTGGAACAGGCTGAGCTGCGCCACCGGTTGCAGGAAATCGCGACCTTCGACCATCTCACGGGCCTTCCGAACCGGCGCGCCATGGTGGAGGCCCTCGAGCGCGAGCACGCCCGCGCTTCGCGCAACGGACGTCCGTACAGCCTGGTGCTGTTCGATCTGGACCACTTCAAACTCATCAACGACAGCTACGGCCATGTCATCGGCGACCAGGTGTTGATAGGGGTCGCGCGGGCGGCTCAATCGGCGTTGCGGGACGGCGACTGGCTCGGGCGCTGGGGTGGAGAGGAGTTCCTGGCGCTGCTGCCGGAGACCGACCAGGCCGAGGCGCTCACCACCGCCGAACGCCTGCGCGGCGCCGTGGGTTCCAAGCCGCAGCATGCGGACGACTGGACTGTCGAGGTTACCCTCACTGCAGGCGTCGCGACCTATCCCCAGGACGGGCAGGCTCTGAGCCGCCTGATCAGCTCTGCCGACGCCAATCTCTATGAAGCCAAACGCAGCGGCCGCAACCGGGTGCTGGGCGGGGGCGGAGCCACCTCGGACGCGGTGCTGCCGGTGGCGACGCAGTTGCGTTCGGCGCTGCAGGAAGGGCGCCTGCGGCCCGCCTATCAGCCCATCGTGGCGCTGTCCACGGTGCAGGTCGTCGCCGAAGAGGCGTTGGCACGGATCGTCGGCACCGACGGCCAGGTGACCTACGCGGGGCGGTTCATCGAGGCCGCCGGTCAAATGCAACTGATCCACCGGGTGGACTTCGAAATCGTCACCCAGAGCGTCAAGCGCTGCATGGCGCAGGTACGGGACGGTGGTGCACGTCAGCATTTCGTGAACATTTCCACCGAGCTGCTGCGTCACCCGGAACTGGTGGACCAGATCATCCAGATGGCCCAGCAGGACTGCGGCGCGTGTGTGGATGACCTCGGGGAGCGCAAGCCGCTGGTGCTGGAGATTACCGAACGGCAGTTTCTGAGCGATGCCATGCAGGCGCTGGCGGCCCTGCAGCCGTTATTGGATTTCGGCATGCAACTGGCCATCGACGATTTCGGCAGCGGCTATTCTTCCTTTCGTTACTTCGCCGATCTGCCGGTTGCCTACCTGAAGCTGGAACGCCACCTGGTCGGGCGCCTTCGTACCGAAGCGAAGGTGCGCACCATCGTGGAAGGCATACAGGCTACCGCCCGACGGCTGGGAGTGATTACCGTTGCCGAAGGGGTCGAAGACAAGCAGACGGCCATCATTTTGCAGGACATGGGTGTCGACTGGGGACAGGGCCACTTCTTCGGGCGTCCGCAGTTTCCCTAGTGGGCGGTTGGGAAAGCGTGGGCTGGTTGCGCCTCGCGGGGAGGTAACCCAACCTACCGCTCGTCAGTAACTCAGCACCAGATCGGAGTCCAGGGATTCGTTGAGCATCCAGGCCGCGCCCACCACACCGTCGCATTCGTCGATCAGGTCCGCCTCGGTCATGTCGTAGCGTTCCAGGGCTGCGGAGCAGCAGTAGAACTCCACTCCGGCATCCTTTGCCTCGCGGATGAACTCGATAATGGGTTTGCCTCCCTCGAAGGCCGACAAGGATTCGGCGACCCCTTTACGCATGAGCAGCACGCCGTCTATCTGGAAGACCACCTTGGCGGCATTTTCCATCACCGCCGCGACGTTGGCCATGTAGAAGGGTGTGGCGCAGCGCTGGGGCTCGCCGGGACCGTGGGTCATCACGATGAACACCTTGGCGTCATCAGCCATGGGGGGCTTCTCCTCGGTGCAGCTTCGGTTGGGAAAACGGCTGTAGAAGCTTATCGGCTTGACGGCGCGGCGCTTGAGCGGGTCAGGGAGCGTCGACGGCGCGGGGCCGGCGATCGTCACCGACGGCGACATAGGTCAGGTTTGCCTCGGTGACTTTGAGGCACTGCGGCCCTCCATCGTCACGTTCGGCATACACTTCCACGTGCACAATGAGCGACGTGCGCCCCACCCGTATCACCTGCGCATAACAGCTGATGAGATCGCCGACCAGCACGGGCTGGTGGAATTCGAAGGAGTTGACGGCGACGGTGACCACCCGTCCGCCGGCGCGCCGATAGGCGGCGATGCTGCCGGCAATGTCCACCTGCCCCATGATCCAGCCGCCGAACACGTCGCCGAACGCGTTGGTGTCGGAGGACATGGCCATCACCCTCAGGGTGGGCTGGCGGTCTGCGGGCAATTCGGATGGAGGGTCGCTGGGGGAGGGCGGATGCGGCATGGATGAATCCCTTCAATGGCCGGCGTACAGCCAGTCGACGATATCCCGACGGGCCTGCATGACCTGGGCGCGACGCAACTTCAGCGTCGGTGTCATCAGACCTTCGTCGACGGTCCACGGTTCCACAAAGCAGGCGACCCGGCGTATCTGGGCGTAGCCGGGAAATGGTTTGAGCCGCTCCGCGATGCGTGCCAGTAGCAGCCGGTGCAGTGTCCCCGCAGACAGGGCGGCCGGGTCGTCGGCATCAAGGTCCAGTGAGCGGGCGAGATCCGGCCATTGATCCGGACTGAGCACGACCAACGCGCTCAGGAACGGCTTGGCCTCGCCGATGACCATGACCTGTTCGATGAGGGGGTCCATGCCGATCGCCATTTCCATGTCGACCGGCGATACCTTCTCGCCGTTCGCCAGCACGATGATGTCCTTGATACGTCCGGTGATGTAGATGCGTCCGTCGTCCATTCGTACCTTGTCGCCGGTGTGCAGCCAGCCGTTGGCGTCGATGGCGGTCGCACTGGCATCGGGATCGTTCCAGTACCCGAGCATGACCCCGGGGCTCTTGACCAGCAGTTCGTCGCCGGCGCCGATGCGGACCTGCACGTCCGCCAACGGCCGGCCCACGCTGACCGGCTCGTTGTCGGTGATGCGGTTGGCGCTGATCACCGGACTGGATTCGGTCAGTCCGTAGCCCTGCAGCAGGGGTAGTCCAAGGCTGATGAACAGCCGGCCCACGGGCGGAGGAAGCGGTGCGCCCCCGCACACCGCCACCCGCAGGCGACCGCCCAGGCGGTTGAGGATGCGGGCCGCCACCAGGCGCTTCAAGGCGGGCCAGGCAAGCAGCGCGGGACTCCAGCGTGCGCGACCCTGAGCGTTGAGAAAACGCCGCCAGCCGACCGTGGCCGTCAACTGGAAGAGCCGCCGGGCTGTGGGGGAACCGTGTGCCAGACGTTGATGGAGACGGTTGTAAACCCGCTCGTAGACCCTCGGAACCGAAATCAGAACGGTGGGTGACAGCGCCTTGAGGTCTTCGGCCAGCAAGGTGATGTTCCGGCTGTAGGCGACGGTTGCGCCCGCCATCATGGGCAGGTAGTAGCCCACCGTGCGTTCGAAGGTATGGGACAGGGGCAGGAACGACAGGAACAGATCGTGCCGGTAGACGGATACGGCCTGTTCGCTTGCGTAGGCATTCCACAGAATATTGGCGTGACTGAGCATGACTCCTTTCGGGCGACCCAGGGTCCCGGATGTGTAGACGATGGTGGCGAGCTGGTCGGGTTCCGATTCACGGGCGACGGGCTCGCCGTCGGTGGCCGGTAGCCAGTGCTGCACGGTCAGCACCCGCGGATCGTTGGGCGGCGACTGCAGCGGTGTCAGGGTAAGGACGCGGATCAGAAATCCCAACTGATCCTGCTGGGGCTGCAGTCGTTGCCAATGTTCCTCGCCGCCGATAAGCAACAGGCGCACGCCTGCGTTCTGGAGGATGTAGATCGCATTATCCGGCCGGTCGTCGGTGTACAGGGGTACCACCACCAGTCCCAGACCGAGAGCGGCCTGCTCGAACAACACCCATTCCCGGCAGTTGCGCAGCATGAGTGCCACCCGCTCCCCCGGTTGCAGATGTTCCGCCAGCAGCGCGCGCTGCCAACGGGCCACTTCTACGGCCATTTCGGCCCAGGTGGTGTCGCGCCAGCCATTGCCGGCTTCGTAGTGACGATAGGCGCTGCGGCCGGGGGAACGTCGGGCCCGTTCGCGAAGCAGCCCCGGCAGGGTGCCGGCCACCTCGGGGCTGATGACGTCGTGGTCGTTCAGACGGTCAGGCACTGTGGGCCGCTTGGGTGATGGTTTCGGGTGCCGCCGTCCATCCCGGGTCCGGCGCGAACCGCGCTCCGTAGCGCCGTTCGAGGTCCTGGAGTCGGGAGTGCAGCCTGTCCGAGCCGATGTCGCGAATGTATTGCATCGGGCCGCCCCGGAAGGGCGCAAAGCCGATGCCGTAGATCATTCCGGCATCCAGCAGGTCGGCGTCCTCCACGGTGCCGCTGCGCAGGCTGGCCACTGCTTCGTTGAGCATGCGCAGGATCAGACGGTCGGCAAGGTCGCCGGGCGGGCTGTAGCCCCGCGGCGGGCGGCCGCCGGCGCGTCTGCCATGCACATAGGTGTAGAAGCCCTCGCCGCTCTTGCGCCCGAGCTGACCTCGCCGCACCAGGTCCCGCAAGCGCGCGGGCACTTGCACCGGCAACGGCGTAGCCAATATGTCCGCCACGTGCAGGCAGACGTCCAGGCCGACGGTGTCCGCCAACTCAATGGGCCCCATGGGCATGCCGAAGGAGCGGGCTGCGGCGTCGATGGCCGCGATGGGCACGCCTTCGCTTGCCAGTTCCACCGCCTCCAGCAAATAGGGCATGAGCACCCGGTTCACCAGAAACCCCGGCGTGCTGGCGACCGGCAGCGGCAGGCGATCGATTTGCCGGACGAACCCGAGGGCGCGGGTGAGCGCATCGGCATTGGTGACCCTGCCGCCGACCACTTCCACCAGCTGCATTTTCGCCACCGGGTTGAAGAAATGCAGGCCAACCAGCCGCGCCGGCCGCGTCAGCGCCGGCGCCAGTTCCTCCAGCGGGAGACTGGATGTGTTGGTGGCCAGCAGGGCGTCGTCGGCCATGGCGGGCTCCAGCTGCCGAAACAGCGCCAGCTTGGTTTCCTTGTCTTCGAAAACCGCTTCGATGACCAGTTGGGCCCGTGGGATTCCCCGCCCACGGTGATCCGGCAGCAGGCGGTCCATGGCGGCCGTCACCCTGTGCCGGTCCCGGAGGCGTTTCATGAACAGGGCGTGGGCGCGACCCACTGCCGGGGCGATACGCTCGGGGGACTGGTCCTGCAAGGTCACGGACAGTCCCTGCAGGGCGCACCAGGCGGCGATGTCGCCGCCCATGATGCCGGCGCCCACCACATGCACGTGCCGGATACCGGTGCCTGTTGTCCGCCCCAGTCGTTTGAGGCGTTCCTGGAGCAGGAAGGCCCGTACCAGCTGACGGGCGGTGGGACTGCGGATCAGGTCGGCCACTGACTCCGCTTCCCGTTCCAGCATGCGTGCCGGATCGTCCCAGTGCCTCTGCCACAGGTCGATCAATGCGTACGGTGCCGGATAATGTTCCTGCGGTGCACGTGCCGCCACCCGGCGGCGCAGCAGCGGTGCGATCAGCGGGCGCATCGAGCGGTGGTTGGTGAACGCCCGCTGCCAGGGTGGCCGCCGGGGCATGGGCGGATCAGCGATCAGAGCGCGGGCGGCCAGGCGCAACTGGCGCTGGGGCACGGCATGATCCACCAGGCCCAGTCGACGGGCCTGGCGGGCGGAGACCGTGCGGCCGGTCAGCATCAGATCCATGGCGCCGAGGGCACCCACCAGCGCGGGCAGACGTACGGTGCCGCCGAATCCCGGGTGGATGCCCAATTTCACCTCCGGCAACCCCAGACGCGTGCTCGGGCCGTCTTCGGCGACCCGGTATCGGCAGGCCAGAGCCAGTTCCAGGCCGCCGCCGACGCAGTAGCCGTGAATGAGCGCGACGGTCGGACAGGGCAGGCCGGCCAGCCGGGTAAAGACGCCCTGGCCGCGCCGGATCATGCGGATGGCCTGGGCGCGGTCGCTCAAGGCAGTGAACTCCCGGACGTCGGCCCCGGCGATGAAGCCGTTGGGTTTGTCGGACAGGATGACCAGGCCGGCCGGCGGCTGTTCGGCAAGGTCCAGCAGCACGGTTTCCAGAGCCTCGAGAACGGCGCCCGACAAAGTGTTGGCCGTTTCGTCGCGGCGGTCCAGATGCAGCCATGCGATGTCGTCGGTATCCCGTTCCAGGATCCAGTCGCTGTCGGTCATGATCCGGTCCCGTTCCTTTCAAGCAGCAATGCGCCGCCTTGCCCGCCGCCGATGCACAAGCTCGCCACACCGCGCCGGGCGTCGGTACGTTCCAATACGGTCAGCAGGTGCAACACGATACGTGCCCCGCTGGCACCGACCGGGTGCCCGATCGCAATGGCCCCGCCATCGACGTTCAGGCGTTGCCGGTCGATGGGGGCGAAGGCCCCGTGGCGGCCGAAATGCTGTCGGCAGTAGGCGTCGTCCTGCCAGGCCCGCAGGCACGCCAGCACCTGGGCGGCGAAGGCCTCGTTGATTTCCCAATAGTCCACATCGTCGCTGTCCAGGTGGTGCCGCTCCAGCAATGGCGCCATGGCGTGTACCGGTCCCAGTCCCATACGGGCCGGGTCCAAAGCCGCCCATCGAACATCCACCAAGCGGCCCCGCGGCTGCAGGTCGAAACGTTCCATGGCATCTTCGGAGGCCAGGATCAACCAGGCGGCGCCGTCGCTGACCTGGGCGCTGTTGCCGGCGGTGACCGTGCCGAAGGGGCGGTCGAACACCGGCTTGAGCCGTCCGAGCTGTTCAAGATCGGTATCGATGCGCACGCCGTCATCGTGATCGTAGCAGCGGCCGTGACGGTCGTAGATGACCTCGATCTCGTCCAGCACGGCCGCCTGCCGCGCCATCATCAGCCGGCGATGGCTGTCCAGGGCATAGCCGTCCATGGCGCTGCGGGTGATCGCGAAGTGCTCGCCCAGCACTTCGGCGGTCTGGCCCATGGAAAGACCCGTCACCGGATCGGTCAGCCCGCGCAGCAGGCCGACGATCGGCCGCAGGTGGCTAGGGCGCAGGGTGGTCAGCGCGCGGGCCCGGGCTGCCCAGCCTCGCGCGCGCTGCCAGTGTCCCAGCCACGCGACCATGGCCTCGGGCAGCAGCACCGGTGCATGGCTCATGGCTTCCACGCCGCCCGCCAGGACCAGATCGGTGTCGCCGGCGGCGATGGCGGAGGCGCCGGCGTCCAGGGCCTGCATGCCGGAGGCGCAGTTGCGTTGAACGGTCCAGGCTGGCACCCGTTCTCCGCAGCCCAGGCGCAGAGCGGCGACCCGGGCGATGTTGGCCTCGTCGGGTCCGGGCATGACGCAGCCCAGGATGACCTGATCGAAGGCGTCGGGCTCGAAGGGCTGGCGCAACAGCAGGCCACGGCCGGCGGCGACTGCCAGGTCGGCGGCGGCAAACGGACCGGGCCTCCCCCGGGCCTTGAGGAAGGGACTGCGTGCGCCGTCGACTACGTAGACTGGGCGGCCGTTCCGGGGCGGGTCGCTCCGGTCTGCCATGGGCGTGCCTCCTGTTCCAATCGAGAGACGGGGAAGTCGTCTACCTGAATGACCCGCCAGCGGGCTTCCTTGGCGGTGCGAATGCGCTGGGCCTGGGCGGCATCGATGACACCGAGGGCCAGCCCGGCGTCGGCGGCCAGTTCCGGATCGCCGGGGGACAGGCTGCCGGCCGCCATGGCCCGTCGCAAAGCCCGCAGTGCCGGTGCCGCCGCGACGGCGGCGGCCATTGCCGTCTCCAGGGCCGCCAGTGGCTGGTCGGGATCGGTGGGCAGGTACAGGCCATCGGTGAGCCGGTCCCTGGCGATTCCCGGGGTCAGCAGAAGGGCTGCCGCCTGTTGGCCGACGGCATCGGGCGGCGCCCCATAGGGTGCGCCCAGAGGAAACAGCCAGCGGCGCAGCAGGCGGCCGACCCACGGAGTGGGAAAGTTGTCCAGCAGGCCGATCAGTGCCTGCTGGGTGCGATAGAGGCAGTCCTCGCAGGCCCACTGCACCAGCGGCCGGTCGGCGGGCGGCTGCTGCTGGTCTCGATAGTGCTTGAGCACCGCGGTACCCAGATAGAGATGACTGAGCGCATCGGCCAGCCGGCCGGTGAGGTGTTCGCGGCGTTTGAGCGTGCCGCCCAGCAACAACATGGCCAGATCCGCGCTCAACGCAAAGGCGGCGCTCATGCGCGTGAACTGGCGGTAGTACGGCCGGGTGAACCTCGCGCCCGCGCCGCGGGCAAAACGGGCTGCGGTCAAACCGTGGAACAGGGCGCAGGCGGCGTTGCCCAGAATCAGTCTGAGATGAGCGCCGATGGCCCGGTCGAAGGCCCGCAGGCCGCTGCTCCGGTCCGGGTGAGCGGCCGCGCGGATTTCGGCCAGCATATAGGGATGGCAGCGTACGGCGCCCTGGCCGAAGATGATCAGGCAGCGGGTGAGTATGTTGGCGCCCTCCACCGTGATGCTGATGGGGACGGCCTGGTAGACGCGGCCCAGGAAGTTGTGAGGTCCGAGGCAGATGCCCCGGCCCCCATGCACGTCCATGGCATCGTCCACCACCCGGCGCATGCGTTCGGTGAGCTGATATTTCAGGATCGCCGATGCCACGGCGGGCCGCTCACCGGCGTCCAAGGCCGCTGCCGTCAGGTTGCGTGCCGCCTCCATGACGTAGCTGTGGCCGGCGATCCGGGCCAGCGCCTCGGCCACCCCTTCGAAGCGCCCGATGGGGGCTTTGAACTGTCGGCGTACCGCCCCATAGGCGCCGGTGGCGCGACTGGCCAGCTTGCCGGCACCGGTGGCCAGTGCCGGCAGCGAAATGGCCCGTCCGTCGGCCAGGCATTCCATCAACATCCGCCAACCGTGACCGGCCTGGGCCGGTCCGCCGATGATCCACTCGAGGGGAATGAACACGTCGTGGCCGCGGGTAGGTCCGTTCTGGAACGGGATATCCAGCGGGCAATGGCGGGCGCCGATCTCCACGCCCGCGGTATCGGTGGGGATCAGCGCCAGGGTGATACCGGGTTCGCTGCATTCGCCCAGCAGGTGCTCGGGATCACGCAGGCGAAACGCGAGTCCCAGCACGGTGGCGACCGGTGCCAGGGTGATGTAGCGCTTGTTCCAGTGCAGGCGTATCCCGACCATGTCCTTCCCGTGGTGGCGTGCTCGGCACACCGTACCCGTGTCGGTGATGGCGCTGGCGTCGGAGCCGGCTTCCGGTGCGGTGAGAGCGAAACAGGGAATTTCCCGCCCGCTGGCCAGTCGTGGCAGGTAGTGGTTCTTCTGGGCCTCGGTGCCGTAATGCAACAGCAGTTTGGCCGGTCCCAGCGAGTTGGGCACCATCACCGTGACGGCGGCCGTAATACTGCGGCTGGCCACCTTGGTGATGACGCAGGAATGGGCGTAGGCGGAGAAGGCCAGCCCCCCGTACTGCCGGGGGATGATCATGCCGAAAAAACCCTGTTCCTTGAGGTAGCGCCAGACCCCGGGGGGCATGTCGTGGAGCCGGTCGGTAATGTCCCAGTCGTCCAGCATGTCGCACAGTTTCTGCACCGGGCCGTCGAGAAATGCCTGTTCGCGGGCCGTGAGGCGCGGTGGCGCCAAGGCATGCAGGCGCTCCCAGTGCGGGCGACCCTGGAAGAACTCGCCTTCCCAGCCGACCGTACCGGCCTCCAAAGCCTCGCGCTCGGTGTCGGACATGCTCGGCAGGGAAGCCCGAAAGCGGGTCATCAGCGGCTCGGTCAGCCAGCGCCGGCGCAGGGCGGGCACCAACACAACGGCGGTGACGACCAGATACAGCAATGTTGCCGCTAGCAGCGTCGCCCCGGATGCGGCGCCGCTGAATGCGCCTCCCAACAACGCGGCGCCCATCACGGCCGCCCACAGATAGCCATTGGCGCGCATGCCCAGCAGTGTCCACAGCACGCAGATGAACAGTACCGCTGCCATAACCCCGTACATAGCGCTCACCTCCCCGGGGTGCGGTCACGGGAGTCGCACATGCTTGCTTTGTGTGGCCGGGGCGAACCGACTCCACGAACCCCGCCGCTGCCCCGCAGCGGCCCGAAGCGTGGCGCCCGCGCCCCATGCGGGCGGCCGGTTGCGCGGCTCACCGGTCGGCGCAGGCTTCACCCCCCCCTCGGCGCGCGATTGCCAGAACCGATCTCAAAATGCGTCTCGCCCGCCAATCCTGCGTTGCGAAACGCGCTGCCGTGCTCATTTACTTGTGCAAACTGCGCTCCGCGCGCGTTCCGCGCCTTGTCTTGACGACCGATCCACTATTTCGAGACAGGTTCTAGTTCTTCTCGTCACCGGCCGTCTCCATGCCTGCGGGACCGAGTTCCGATACCAAGGCGGACGACCACTCGTGTTTGGCGGGGAGCTTGCTGACCGGGTGGGCCGTGCCATTGAGCCAGTCCTCCTCGCCATCGCATATCCGCCCCTGTTCGTCCCACGGCAGATGGGAATATATCGGTCGTTCTTCGAACCCCATATACGGGCATTTGATGATTTCGAAATAGGGCGAGTAGTCGAAGTCACGGGGGGTGAACAACAAGTGGTTTCTTCGGTGCAGTCTGATCGTGCCGTCGCTGTCGCGGCGTATGACCGGCAGCACGGGAAACCGTACGGCGCTGAAGGCCGAAGCGATCATGGAGGAGCAGACTGTGCGTGTAGGCGCTCCGGCATTGTGGTTGAACAGACTGGATCGCCAACGGCGGGGGAGGATCCCGTAGGGAAACAGAAAGCGGGCCAGATCCAGCAACTGACGCGTGTCGTAGTCGCATCCCAGATGCCTTGCGGCATACCCGATGACGGTTTGGGCATCGTGACGAGCGAGCCCCGTGGGACGGCAGATGCGCAGGTTGGCATCCCCGTACTTTCCCAACGCGCTGACGATGGTACCCACACCGAGCAGTGCCTCAATCAGCAGTTGGTCTTCCAACTCCGTGTCGCCGCAACCGGCAGCGATATGGTCGCGCACCGCGCGGTCGTCGATGTCGTGGAGGCGGCCGATGTACAGTGCGGCGTGGGTCCAGGGCGTCTGAGTTACCAGCCGAATGACGTCACTGATGCGGCTGCGGCCTTCCACCAGCAGCACGTCGCCAGGCCGGATATCGTAACGGACCCGTTCGAAGTCGCAGAGCGGCGTGGCGACAGTGTCGCGCTCGGCGGTCAAGCCGCCCACCAGTCTACTGGTCAACCAAGCCTTGACGCCCACGCCCAATGTAACCTCCTGGCCGCAAGAGCAATGATGCCGGTCGTGTTAACAGGCCCTAGAAAAACTATAGTCCGTGCGCGGCGGAAAGGGCGGGAGCTAGTGGTCCATGCGGGAAATAGTGTGTCTTTCAGAGCCCCGCCAATGGGCCAAGGCAAGGCGCGCTGGGCAGGGAATGGCAGGCCCTTTCCAAG
>CAZNBB010000025.1:13665-40358 GCA_964571225.1 uncultured Gammaproteobacteria bacterium | reverse complement strand
TGACCAACAGACGCAAAGACGGCAGCCTGTTTACCAACGAGCAGGTGATTACTCCCCTCGTCGACGACAATGGCACCGTGAGTCATTATATTTCCACCGCCCGCGATATCACCGAACAGATCTATACCGAGGAACGCCTTGGCTATCTCGCCTATCACGATCCGCTCACGGGTCTGCGCAATCGCGGAGCGCTGGCCGAGCAGATGGCCGACGTGTTGCGTCATGCCCACCGTACGGGCGGGCGCGTCGCACTGGTGATGCTTGGCCTGGACCGCTTCAAGTTGGTCAACGAAACGCTGGGATATGAAGCGGGCGACCAGACCCTCAAATTGATGGCGCAACGCCTGGTGGACAGCGTACGCGAGGCGGACATTGTTGCCCGCCTGGAAGGCGACGAATTCGCGCTTGTGCTGCAGGATCTGGAGTCGGTTGACGATATCGTGGTCACCGTCCGGCAGATTCGCCAGTGCGTCGCAGAGCCGTTGGTGGTCGCGGGCCGGCAATTCTATCTGACCGCCAGCGTGGGGGTGTGTTCCTATCCCGACGACGGCGAAGATACGGATGTGTTGCTGCGCTACGCCGACATCGCGCTCAGCCGCGCCAAACAGCAGGGCAAGAACGGTTACCAATTCTATTCCGAGGAGATGAGTACCCACGCCGTCCAATGGTTTACCACCGAAGTCGACCTACGCCGTGCCCTTGAGCGGGAGCAGTTCCGCGTTCATTACCAGCCCCAGGTGGATCTGCGGACCGGTCGTGTCATGGGCGTCGAGGCGCTGTTGCGCTGGCAGCACCCTGAACGCGGTCTGCTGGGTCCGAACGCTTTCATGCCGATGTTGGAGGAAACCGGTCTGATCGTGGACGTCAGTGAGTGGGTGTTGCGTCAGGTCTGCCGCCAGAACCGCCTTTGGCAGCAGGCGGGCCTGGCGCCGGTTAAGGTGGCGGTGAACATCTCGTGGCGACAGTTCACCACCGGCAGACTGGCCAATGACGTGGCAGCCGCCTTGCAGCAGTCGGGGCTGGCGGCCGAGCATCTTGAGCTGGAATTGACTGAGAGCGTGCTGGCCCACGATCCCGAGCGCGCCAATCAATGCCTGCAGCAGCTGAAGAGCTACGGCATATCCGTTTCCCTCGATGACTTCGGGACCGGCTATTCGAGTTTGAGCTACCTGAAGCGATTTCCTATCGATACCGTGAAGATAGATAAGTCCTTCATTACCGAGATCACCAGCGACCCCGACGATGCCGCCATCGCCCGCGCCGTCATCGCAATGAGCCACAGCCTGCGTATGAAGGTGGTGGCCGAAGGCGTGGAAACGGAAGGGCAGTTGGGGTTTCTGAAAATGCACGGTTGCGACGCGATGCAGGGGTACTACTTCAGCCCGCCGATCTGCGCTGACGATGTGGCTGTGCTGCTGAGCGAGGGCCGACGAGTGGAAATGCCGGTCAAGGCGCAAACGGAGCAGCGCACACTGCTGGTGGTGGACGACGAGCCGAACATACGGCGGGCAATCACCCGCAGTCTGCACGTGGACGGCTATCGGATTCTCAGCGCAGGCAGCGCGGCCGAAGGGTTCGAGGTGCTGGCGACCAACACGGTTGGTGTGGTGCTTTCAGACCAACGCATGCCGGGTATGACCGGTACGGAGTTCCTGGCCCGCGTGCGCGAGCTTTACCCGTCTATCGTAAGGGTGGTGTTGAGCGGCTACACCGACGTGAGGACGGTTACCGAAGCGGTCAATCGGGGTCAGATCTACAAGTTTCTTACCAAACCGTGGGACGACGACGAACTGCGCAAGGAAGTGGAAGCCGCGTTCGAGCGTCATGAACAGTCCGCTGGCACCGGCACCGGCGGGGCCTGGACGGGCGGCGCGGTGCCGAGCTGAGCGGAGCATTGCAGAGTCAGCGCTGACGGCTGTGGGCGCGAACCGTTTGCTTGTGGCGGCGCGATATCGATTTGCGTTTCGAAGTTCAACGTTCTGCGCACGTCGCTGCGTCGCGTGCATAGACCACTAGTCCGTGTGGCGGTTGTAGCGGATGTTGACGCTTGCCAGCACTTCCCAGTTTCCGATGCCCGCATTCGGCGATGTCCACTGGTGACTGCCGGTCAGATCGAGAGTGATCGCCGGCCGCCTTCCATGGGCCTTGGTGGCGTGCCACACGAACTGGCCGTTGATGGTGCGCTGCCAACTCTGGCCGTAAGTCTCTCCCGGGTCGAAGCGGTCGACTTCGGCGTTGACGTGCAGAGCGGCCTTGCCTCCCAATAGCGGTAGTTGAGCGCTCACCATGCCGGTGGTTGTGTGGCTGGGGTCGGATTGGTTGTCGCTCTGGCTGGACTGCAGTGCATAGGTAGGCACCAGTTGAATACCTGCTCCCGGAGAGATGTGCATCCCCACTTCGTAGCGGTGAGTTAAGGTCTGGGCGTCGGCGATCCTGTCGTCGGTGGCGGTCCAGCTGCTGTTCAGATGCCAGGCCAGGGGTGGAAGGGTGCGAAAGCGCACATTGAGTGCACCGCTGGTCAACACCGTGTCGGTGCCGGCGAACTGATCGGCTTCGGATTGCTGCGCCTGCCAGAGCTGGCGCTGGAAGCGAAGCGCGAACACCGGTTGGCCCAGCCAACCCAGCACTGCAAGCCTGTGGGCGGGCTTGTACCGCAGGTGGCTTTCCCAGAGCTGCAGATGGGTGCGCGGGCCTCCGTCCAGCGGATCGACGTTTTCGATCTCCCGGGTGCAGGTGATGCCCAGGGCGAGACTGCCTTGTTGGCGACTGGCGTTGGCTTGCCACAGACTCACGTTCTTGGCTAATCCGGGGTTGCGGGGTGTCCACAACCGAGGGCCGATGCGGGCGTGGTGAAGCTCGAGGTTCCAACCTTGACCGAGCCCCCTTCCCCGCGGTGTGAGGTAGGCCACGCCGATATCGTATGCCTGACCCAGTCCGAGGCCGGTACCGGCGCCGCCGCGATCGGCGGTGCGGACGTACTGGCCCTGCACGCGCAGGGTGCGGTCCAGGAACAGACTGTCGGAGGTGACCGACCAGCTGCGGCCGAGTACTTCGGGGCCGTTTTGGGGGAGCGGGCCGTAGGCGGGTTGCGTGGCGGGCCCGTACAGCGATGCCCCCACTACGGTCAGCCTGTCCGGTCGGCCGGGCAACGGGCTGACGCTGGCGCTTGCGCCGCGGACCTGGGGCGGCGCCTGTCCCGGAATCCCCGCTGCCCCTATTCCCGGCGCCGCCATGTTGAAGGACTGTACCCTCAAACCGCCGGTCAGCCCTGTCGAGCTCGCGGGGGGTGCGGTGAGCAGGCCACCTGCCAGGGGTGAATGTCTCAGTGTGGGTGTTTTGCGGTGGTTCCCGCTCGCTCCACCTCCGTCCGCGGGAGACAGCGTCGGGAGGCTGGCGACCAGGGACACCCGGCCTCCATAGACGGACTCGGAACCGTTGGCGGCAAGCGCCCAGGTGGAGTTGTCAGGCTCCGGCGGCGCTGCAGGTCTGCGACTGTCGGTGGCGGCGGCGATGGTTGTGGACAGCGCGCCCGGCGGCGGGGTCAGCTGCAATGACGGGGCTGCCGCCGACCGGCCGGCGGCCAGCAGCAGAGCAACGATCACCAGTCTTAGGTCGTAAATACCGGCCACCTGGGCGCCTTGGTTTCGCGCTCGGGAGACACGCGCGCAGGCACGTCAGGCGGACCTGTGCATCGGCGCTGCCGGTCGATGGTCTCCATGGCAGCCAACGCCCCCCGAGAGGCTCAACTCGTCGGTTTCCCGTCGTCCCTGACTGTTGGAGAAGTTCTCGTCATTTGTGGCGCCGGCTTTTCGTCTTCTTGATCTGGGACGCCTGGAGTTGCTAACTCCTTTGAACACAGACGTTTTACTCGCTTGGGCTTTGTCCTGCAATTGCCACACCCTGCGGTGGACGCCTGCGTCGAAAGAGTGGATGCAATAGCCGTGCCTCGGCCCGGACGGGACGGGGATGTGTCGCAAGGCCGGGGCATGGATTGCAAATGAGAATGATTACCATTAGTATCCATTGCTTTGGCGGTTGGCCGCTGGGGCGCCTCTGGGGTTGCCAGGCTGGGGCCTGATGGACGCGGACGAACGGGGAACAGCAGACACCCGACGGTCCCGCCCGGGCTGCGCGACCGCCTGTTGTCGCGGGACGCAGGGGGAAAGTGGTTCATGTTTCTAAGGGGTAGGGGGTTGGGGTGGCTGTGCCGCGGCTTCGCCGGGGTCGCATGTTTCCTGTCGGCTGGCGCCGGCGCAATTGCCGCCGCCGAGCGTCCGACGGCGACGGGTATTGTCATCGGGACCTGGCAGCAGGCGATGGGCTCGGAGCTGGGCGGCAGCCGCCTGGACAGTGAAGCCAATGCAGCAGTGGATGTGGCCATCGGTTTGCCGGTCGGCGGCGGCGCCTTCGAGCTGGAGTTCAAGGGCAGTACCACGCCGCCGAGCAATGGCGTAAGCAGTGTGCTGTCGGCCGCCAACGCGTCAGTGGGGGAGTCGGTGGGGTCGGATGAGCGCGGGCGCGTCGTGCCCTGGCAGGCGTTCTACCGCCATCCGGTAGGCAATGGCTCGCTGGCGGTCGGCCTCATGGATGTGACCGGCTGGCTGGACGGCAACGAGGTGGCCAGCGACGAATTTACCCAGTTCCTCGGCGCGAGTTTCGTGCATAACCCCACCATCGATCTGCCCAGTGCCAGTTTCGGTGCCGCCTACAGCGCCGGGCTGGGGCGTGGGCTCGGCCTGGCGGCGGTGCTGGTCAACGCTACCGGCGTAGAGCCGCGCTACCGTGCCGCGTTCCAGCCGGTGCGACACGGCAACGGCGTGTTCGGCGCCTTGGAGGTGCAGTGGTCGGGTTCCCGGCTGGCTGTCAACCTGGGGGCCTGGATCAACAGCCGGCACCATGACGGCGACGGTGACGGCGTCGACGACGACCGGCTTGGCAAGGGGCGTGCCCGCGGCCTGTACGGCAACCTGTCCGGCACGGCCGGTGGAGGGCAGTGGAACTTGCGCATCGGTTGGGCGGATCCCCGCGTGCAGGCTCCTGCGCGCTTCGTCTCCGTGGCCTACAGCCACCCGTTCGGCAAGGCGGTGGTGGGTACCGCCGTGGGCCGCACCTTCGCGTCGGGGCGGTTGGCCACTCCCCATGCGGACCTCACTCAGGCGGAAGCCTATGTGCGTTTTCCTGTGTACCGCAACGTGACATTGACGGCGGACCTGCAGCATATCGCCCATTCGGAATTCGATCCGGCCCAGAACGGCGACTGGGTCATGGGTGCGCGCATGGGATGGAGTTTCTAGAGTTCGACCCGGTCGGGGAACCAACGCATCCTGGGTTTCGCGGCCGGCTGCATCAAACATCGCAGTATCGGCAACGTGGCGCGATTTCCGACCTGCGGTCTGCGTCGCGTTGCGTGAAGCGTTAACCGGGTTGAGTGTTTACTGAACCTGTCACGCCAACCCGATGCAGCGGCATAATAGCCTCAAAACAGGTGTTTGAACTCTCGACACCACGTCATGGGGCGTGCAGAATATCAACCAGTTCATTCACCTTGTCGCAGCCGCATGCGAATAAATAGAAATTGCGGCCGCAGGGGAGAATCATGACCATGGTTGAACGTCGCACCATGAAGGACCGCCGCAGCTGGGTAAGGGATGTGCCAATGACTTACCCGTTCGTGGATCGCCATGGAACCCTGGTGACGGAGGACCGACGGGTTGCACCGGACCGGCGCCTGCGCAATATCGAAGTCCATTGGTTGCCGATACGCCTGAAGACCCACGGCACAACGTCCCGCTAGGCAGCGTACACAGTGAGAGGACGGCGCAGGTGCGCTTGTCGGCAGCCTTTGCTCATTCGCCCCGTCAGCAGTTGTCAGAATTCAACGTGGCTGCCCCTTGTTCGACCGCGAGTCCATGAAGGGAGCGTGCCGGGCCCGCCGCAACACCCCCTTTCCATCCCCTTCCAACCGGCGCCGACAGCGGCCTCCCGCATGGACCACGCGTGTTTCGGGTACCGGTGGCAGCTGGGGCGGCCGGTTGCTGCGAGCACAACGGATATCCCAGGGGCATGACCAGTCGCCGCTCAATGCCGAACTGTCCAGTAGCCCTGCGGGAATGTCCGCTCAGCAGGTGACGAGATCGGTGTGCCCGAAACCTTTGGAGTAGTCGAGCACGGAAATGATCGTCGGCGTCACGCGGAATATTCGGATATCCTCCGGTGCCGGCATCGGGACCGGAAGAGGTGGCTGGTCAGGGTATCTCAGCGCAAGCATCTTCAGGACGTTGTCGGCTTCCGCCCGGTCGACCACCGCTTGTGCGTGCGCGGCCATGGATAAACCGGTGATCGCCATCAGGTCTGAGGTGTCATGATCGATGGTCAGTGATACGCGATCGTCCTGTGCCAGATTCGATGCCTTCTGGCTGTCCAGGCCGCAGAGGAAGTAGAGGGTGAGGCCCTCGTTCACGTAGCCGACAGTCGTTGCCTGGGGCCAGCCATCCGGTCTCAGCGTGGCAATGGTCATGATCCGGTGTTGATCCAAGAGCGTGAGAATCTTCCTTCTGATCTCTTCGTCCATCTGTCCTCTCCACAGCGAAGCCCGTGGCAGATCACGGGCATTGCCCACCAGTCATTTTGCCGTGTTCCGTTCCTGCCCTACATGCCCTGGATTTTAGTCGCTCGGGCCGGTCTCTGGTGGTCCATACGGGACCATCAGTCATCGTCCCAGTGCCGCCAGTGGCGACGGCCGTAGTCGTGCCGATAATGCTGCCAACGCCGGTGGTGCCGGCGCTCATGCCAGTCGTGGTGTGGGTAGTCACGAAAACGGTAGTAGTAGACAGGCGGTGCCCCGTAGCCGTCATAACCGCCCCGGGGAACCTGCACCACCACACGGGGCGGTTGCTCGTAGACGACGGCCGGGGGAGGGCCATACACAACCGGTGGCGGGGCAACCATGGTTCCCAGGAAAAAGCCCAGCGCTGCCGCACCGACATTGTCGGCGTCAGCATGTGCCGCCCGGGGCACGCTGACCAGCACTGCAACAAGTACCGCTACCGTAAGTGCCATCCTCTTCATCGCCGGTCTCCTCCATGGTGGGTTGACGACGACTGCTGTCCCAAACAGCAGCCAACGCTCGAACTCGGCTCCCATGCTAGGCGGGTCGAACTGAATGAATGCTGAACGACACTCGCAGTGGTTGCCGGGGGGGCGAAGAGGGGGCATCCGGGCGCATATGCCCCCGTTGCGGAGGACTGGGAGGGCAGGGTCCGGGCGCGAACTAGGTCCAGGCGCACGGCGGCATGGCCCACGTGACGGGTCGAACGGGAGTGGGGCAGTAGGGGAAGTGAGAACTCCGCCAAATCCAGGCCGGATCCACCTGGACTTGATGTGCATTTCACACTGTCACGAAACCTTAAAGAAACCCGCGGACAGCCCGCTATATGTGACGACGAGCACACTTCATTGCAGATGGCCGGCTGACAGGGACGCCAGCACTCGAGGTTAGTTATGCTGGACCTGGTACGCTGGTTGACCGTTCCCATCCGCCCGTTCTGGCGCCAAAAATGTGAGTTAGAGACTGGTGAGCGGCCCGACGCTCACCGGGTTGTTCCAAGATGCCTCCCTGCTTTCCGTGCTGTATCAACTTCCCGCATTTCCCTGCCAACCAAAGGCGGCCACGGCGACCGGCGGGTCCGAGCGGCCGCGTCAGGGTGCCGGGGTTCTTAATATCAGACATGAGGGCGTATTTGTGAGCGCGTTCGGCGAAGACCGTATGAGTTTCACGCTCTATGACATCAACCTGCTGCATGCGACCCCGTCTCGAGGCGAGATACGTGCCGCATGGGTGGTCATGGGTGTGTTGCTGGTTGGATGTGCCGTGACGATTCCATTTGCGACACACCAATGGCCCGCATCGAACGTGCTGTACGCCGCCGCCGGCATTGCCGCGTTCGCCGAAATGACGACCGGGGTACTGCTGCTCACGCAGGCGATGTTGCTGCGTCAACAGTCCGGCCTGGCCCTGGGGCTTGGGTATCTCGTGGGAGGTCTGGTGATAGTCGTCAATCTGCTGGGTGCGCGGGACGTGGCAACCCGGCTGTGGCTCTTTCGCCTCTGGCATGGGGTGTTCGTATTGGGCGTACTTGCCTACGCGGTTCTTGCCGCCCGCAGCGAACCAGGGCCAGCACCTGCGAGCATCGAACGTCAGGCCCGCTTGGCGATCAGCGGCGCGGTGGCATTTGTTGCGCTATTGATCATGTACCTGTTCTTCAGACCGTTTCCGCTGCCGGTAATCATTCACAGCACGGACTACGCCACGGGTCCGGACTTGCTGGTTAACGGCGTTCAGCTTGCGGTCATGGTAGCCGCCTGGGTGCTGTTGCTGACGGCGCGCCGCAAGACCGTTCTTTCGGTCTGGATGGGGGTGGTGGCCTGCGCGGTCGCCATCGACATCGTGCTCTTTGTGCTCGGTACCACGTTGTTCAGCGTGGGACTTTACGTCTCCAAGCTGAACAATTTTCTCGCGGCGACGCTGGTGTTCGGCGTGATTTTTTACCGATACATTCGCATTCAGGCGGAACTCTACAAACATCGTACCGAGTTGATGGAAGCCAATCACCGTCTGGCTCAACTGGCTTTGACCGATCCCCTGACGGACCTGCCGAACCGGGCTGCCCTTGACCAGGCCCTGGAGCGGGCGCTTACGGGTGCGTGTCGTACCGACAAGCGCGTTGCTGTCTGCGTGATAGACCTGGATGACTTCAAGCCCGTGAATGACCGATACGGTCATGAAACGGGCGACCGGCTGCTGCGCGCATTCTCCGAGCGCGTGTCGGGGGTGTTGCGCAAGGGGGAGTACTTCGCGCGTCTGGGCGGGGACGAGTTCGTCATGGTGTTGGAGAACCTGAACGGACGTGACGAAGTCGATTCGGTCATGAAACGAATCTCTGATGCGCTCTCAAAACCTTTTGTGTTTTCACCGGAGCTTGTCCTGTTCGTCAGCGCCAGTATCGGTGTTGCCGTCTCGTCCGACCTCAAGGACGGCAGTGACCTGATGCGGGCTGCCGATCAGACGCTCTATCGGGTCAAGGCGAACAAGGCAGACAGGGAGCGAATCTGGGCCATCGACGACAGCGCCGCCGGCGTTTCCGCAGTTCCGGTTCCGGCCGACTGAAGCCATATAGAGGCGGCAAAATAAAGGCGCGAAGTGGCGACCTTTGAACGGCTGTCCAGTCGGCTGTCTCCGCTACGGCGCACCATCGACAGCTGGGGCGGTGGACAGGACACGAAGGGAACTGCATAAATCGCGGTCCGCACGAGGTGCGATCCGCGGCGTTGGCACCGGCGCCAGTGGTCCCCGTGGACCACTAGGCCCGTGTGAACACGAACGCGCCCCAGAACACCAGAGCCTTGTTGACACGCGTGGCGTAGTGAAGAAGCAGGAAGGCCCCAATTACGCCGACGTTGATTGAGATTCCCGCAGCGATACCCAATCCGAGTCGATCACCGATAAGGTCACCCAGTACCGAGCCCAGGCTGTTGGCGAAAACGGCGGCCGTCCAGTAAAACAGTTGCTCTTCCGCCTGATAAACAGGATACACAGCAACGGTCCCCCTCCGAAGCTGCCAGACTGCGACGGTTCCCAGCAGGCACAGCAGAAACACCCCGGTCCCGACCGCGTAGCCCAGGTGCAGGGCGCGATCCATTGTGTCCGACAGCTCGGTGCCGATGGTCGATGTTCCCAATATCAACAGCCAATAGACGAGTGGAGAGAACCGCGCTGCCCGGAGTTGAGCGACCAGCAGCGCCAGTACGAACGCCGAGGCGACGACCAGGCTGGTGACGTAGCCCAGTCCCAGCGTGGTGGACAGGAGATCGCCGGACACATCGCCCACCGTGGTCAACAGGGTCTTGGCGATCCAGAACGAAAGCGTAACGGCGGCGACCTTGCCCAGCTGCTCGGATGCCTGTTGTTCCCGATGAAGGCGGAATAACTGTGTGAAGGAGGGATTCATACAATAGCGGACTCGCGGGTCGGTTTTCAGGGAATTGCCCAAATCGTCTTTGATGGAGACAAGCAGCGGGCGCATTAGTGCGTTATTGGGCCGTCAGGGGCATGCGGGCCGGGTGGAATGTGAAATTTGCCTTCCACCGTTGGAGCAACAACAGCGCACGTCACGGCGCGCGCAGACCGAATGGCAACGGAGCGTGAATGTCCCGCGGGGGGAAATAGGACAAAGAATTCTCCACGACTCGGCGGTTGGGCTTTGGCGGAAGTGCCGGATTTCGGGACGTTCACGGAACGGGAAGCGGCGATGGTCCCATCTCTTGGGGGCGGCGACCCGCGGGCCGTCGAGGTGGGCTGGACACAGCCGGGTGGCTGATAAACGGAGGCGATACGAGACTTGCCAGCGCGGGGTGGGCAGGGCTGTGCCTGCGCCCGCCCACTGCCTGCGCTGGAACCTGTGTCAAAATGCGTCTCGCGCGCCAATCCTGCGTTGCGAAACACGCGGCGGTGCTCGTTTACTTATGTGAACTGCGCGCCTTGTCTAGAAGACAGATTCCCTGTTTTGAAACAGGTTCTACTTACTTCGGCGGGGGCAGACGGTAAATCCGTAACTGGGTCTCGGCGGGCATGTTCGCGGGCAGTGTGGCGCGGAATCCGAACAGGCGGGCCCGCCTGTTCGCGGTGACCACCCGGTAGAGTACGGCCTCCCGGCGCGTGATCGCCCGGTTGCCCGCCACCGCTTCCAGCACGATGCGGCCCACAATTGGAGGGGCCAGGGGGGTGGGCAACAGGCGCACGGTTCCCCGCACTTCCGTGCGCGCCTCCCCGGCACAGACCTGCACATTGTCGATGCGCGCATTGGGACCCGGAAGAGTCTCGATGCCGGTGATCCCGGCCGTCGCTCCCGCCGTCGGCAGCAGCAGCCCGAGGACCAATCCTGCCGCGACCAGGTATCCCGCCTGCCGTGGTGATGCTGGGTTTCCAGGCATGTTACCGACCCTCGGTCATTTCCCTGATGGAAAATGCTACCGGGCATACCTGAATTGAGGCTTACAACCGGCGATGGGTGACGGAACCGCGGCTTGGGTGGCTATTCGGCCTCGGTTGAGGGTTGAACGCGATGGACCAGATAGTAGGTCACGCTGACCGCGACCACCGCGGCGATGACCAGGGCGTAGGTCCAGGCCCAGGTTTCCAGGTGGCCGGCGCTTTCCACCGGGATGATGATCAGCTGGCGCAGCAGGGTGATCAACGCCGCCTCGATGAATACCGTCACACCGAGCTGGCCGGTGCGCATATAGCGCACTTCCGCGGAGATGAGCGAAGACAGCACCCAAAGGATGAAGAGGTTTCCCAGGGCGCTCAGAAAGCCCTTGGACACCGCGCCGGAGGCAACGGTATGCACCACGTCCGCCACGAACTGCCAGATCAAGAACAGGCTCGCCACCAGCAGCGCCAATGCGATGAATACATGCAGCAGGCGGTTGGCCCCCGCCATCGCGGATTCGAACCAGTGCGGTTGCATGCTTTTTCTACCTGTTCGTTGCCGTTGGTCTGCCGGCATTCTACCGTGTCGGCGCCGTGCGGGGGCAAAGGCCGTACGGGCGCACCGTCGGTGATCCGGTCGGTCGAGGACGGGCAGGGGGCTGCCTGCCGTTCCGGCAGACGGCGCGGCGCTTCCTGGACCCGGGGGGGCGCGTTGCGGTGTCCGGGGTTTGGTCTGTGCGGGTCGGGTCAGATGAACGGGCGGCGGCGAGCGGTGCGGCCGACCGGCAACAAAATACTTGACCGATCCACTCGCCCAACTTATTATGACATGTAGCAACAGGCTATACGGGGATATGTCGTCAATGACCAAGAAAGGTGGCCGCAAGGCAGGTTCTCTCAAATTGGTGTCGCCGGTGCCCCTTTACGGGCAGATCAAGGACATGCTGCGCAAGAAGATCCTCGACGGCAGCTATCCGCCCCACAGCAAGTTGCCTTCGGAAAGCGAGTTGATGGCCCAGTTCGATGTCAGCCGCATTACCGCTCGCCAGGCGATCCGTGACCTGCAGAAGGAAGGCCTGGTCTTCACCATCCAGGGCAAGGGCAGCTTCGTCACCAAACCCAAGGCGGTGCAGGATCTGGCGCGTTTGGAGGGCTTCGGCGAGGCCATGAACAGCAAGGGCTACGAGACCTACTCCCGGCTGGTGAGTGCCAGGCGGGTACCGGCCGACGCCGACGTGGCCCGGGCCCTGAAGCTGGAGCGCGGTGCTGCGGTGGTGGAAACCGAACGGGTCCGCTATCTGAACCGTGCCCCCATTTCCCTGGACGTGAGCTATTTCCCCGAGGAAATCGGCAATCGTCTGTTGGACGAGGATCTGGAGACACGCGACATCTTCGAAATCCTGGAGAACGACTACGCGCTGCCGCTTGGCGCCGCGGACGTGGTTATCGACGCCACCATTGCCGAAGAAAAGATATCGAGCCTGCTGGGCGTCGAAGCCGGCTCGCCAATACTAAGAATAGAACGCCTGACCTTCACGAGAGACGAGAGACCGATCGACTACGAGTACCTGTACTACATCGGCGACGCCTACCAGTACCGACTGCGGGTGGAACGCCGTTAACCAATCGTGAGGTCGAGCATGAACCAACAATCAGCGCCAACTGATGTCTTCGATACGGATGTGCTGGTCATAGGCGGCGGCACCGCCGGCCCCATGGCGGCGGTGACCTGCAAGGAAGCCAATCCGGACCTGCGGGTCACCCTGCTGGAGAAGGCCAACGTCAAGCGCAGCGGCGCCATCAGCATGGGCATGGACGGGCTCAACAACGCCATCATCCCGGGGCATGCGACGCCCGAGCAGTACGTCAAGGAGATCACCGTCGCCAACGACGGGATCGTCAACCAGAAGACGGTGATGGCCTACGCCACCCGCAGCTTCGACATGATCAACAAGCTCGACAGCTGGGGCGTGAAATTCGAGAAGGACGAGACCGGCGACTATAACGTCAAGAAGGTCCATCACATGGGCACCTATGTGCTGCCCATGCCGGAAGGCCACCACATGAAGAAGATCCTGTACCGCCAGCTGCGGCGCAAGCGGGTCAATGTGGTGAACCGTTATGTGGTGACGCGCCTGCTCAAGAGCGCCGACGGGCGCATCGCCGGGGCGATGATGGTGAACAGCCGTACAGCGGAGATCGCCATCATCCGGGCCAAGGCGGTGATCCTGGCCACCGGCGCGGCCGGTCGTCTGGGGTTGCCGGCTTCGGGCTACCTGTTCGGCACCTACGAAAACCCCACCAACGCCGGTGACGGCTACAGCATGGCCTACCGGGCGGGCGCGGAGTTGTCGGGTATCGAGTGCTTCCAGATCAATCCGTTGATCAAGGACTACAACGGGCCGGCCTGCGCCTACGTCACCGGGCCCATGGGCGGCTACACCGCCAACTCCGAGGGCGACCGTTTCATCGAGTGCGACTACTGGAGCGGTCAGATGATGCTGGAGTTCTACCGCGAGCTGGAGGGCGGCAAGGGCCCGGTGTTTCTCAAGCTCGACCACCTGGCCGAGGAGACGATCCAGGAAATCGAGACCATCCTGCACAGCAACGAACGGCCCAGTCGGGGCCGTTTCCACGAGCACCGCGGCACCGACTACCGCAGCAGAATGGTGGAGATGCACATCTCGGAAATCGGCCTGTGCAGCGGCCACAGCGCGTCGGGCGTGTGGGTGGACGAGCACGCCCGCACCACGGTCCCGGGCCTGTACGCCGCCGGCGACCTGGCGTGTGTGCCCCACAACTACATGCTGGGCGCCTTCGTGTACGGGGCGATCGCCGGCGAGGACGCGGCGGAGTATTGCGCCGACGTGGACATGCCCGAGCTGGACGACGCCGAAGTGGCGGCGGAGCGTGCCCGCGTGCGCGCGCCCCTGGAGCGCACGGACGGCATCACCCCCTACCAGATGGAGTACAAGCTGCGGCGCATGGTGAACGATTACCTGCAGCCGCCCAAGGTCACCACCAAGATGGAGATCGGCCTGCAGCGCTTCGAGGAGGTGCGCCAGGACCTGCAGATGCTGACCGCCGCGGACCCCCACGACCTCATGCGGGCCATGGAGGTGCACGCCATCCTGGACTGCGCGGAGATGGCCGCGCGGGCGTCTCTGTACCGTACGGAAAGCCGCTGGGGTCTGTACCACTACCGCGTGGATTGGCCCGAGCGCAACCAGGACGAGTGGTTCTGCCATGTGCAGGTCAAGCAGGACGACAACGGTGCCATGAGCTGCTTCAAGCGGCCCATCGACCCGTACCTGGTAGAGCCGGACGAGGGCGAAACCCAGGCCTACGACAACCTCCGGATCGCCGCCGGCGCCGCCCAATAGGAGTGTCCCCCATGCCATTAGCCCAGACCCATACCAGCGTCCCGGTGACGGTGGACGCCGACAAGTGCATCGCAGACAAGGGCTGCACCGTGTGCGTGGACGTCTGTCCCCTCGACGTACTCGCCATCGACAGTGTCGACGGCAAGGCCTACATGAAATACGACGAATGCTGGTACTGCACCCCCTGCGAGGCGGACTGTCCGACCGGGGCCGTGACGGTGACCATTCCGTATCTGCTGCGCTGAGGGGGATGCCAGGATGAACATGCTTTTCGAGCAAGCGCCCGATCTGGAGGATATCCGCGCACGGCTGGACAGTGCCGACGCCGCCGTGCGGCGCATGGCGGTCATGCGCATCGGCGAGACCGCCGAACCGGAAGCCGTGGGACTGCTGGTGCAGGCCCTCGGCGACCGCGACTCCGAAGTACGTGCCGAGGCCGCCAGGGTACTGGACGAGTTCGATGCCCTGGAAGGACTGGAGGGGCTGCTCGCCGCGCTCTCCGACGCCGATGAAGGCGTACGTACCGCGGCGGCCCAGACACTGGCGGAGAACAAATCGTCCGATGCCGCGCCTGCGTTGCTCCGGGAACTGGGAAACCCCGATCCGTTCGTCAAAGCTGCGGTGCTGCGGGCGATCAAGCCCCTGCGGGTGGAGGCGGCGCTGGGTCCTGCCATGGACGCCGTCGCCAATGCCGACGGGCGGGTGCGCCGTGAAGCGGTCGGGGTACTGGCGTACCTCAAAGCCGAGACCGTACTGCCCGCGCTGCTGGATGTGGCCAGGAACGACACCGAAGCCGAGGTGCGCCGCGCCGCGGTTGGGGCCCTGGTGTTCGCCGACGGCGATCTGGTGCGTCCGGCACTGGTACAGGCGCTCGGTGACGAGGACTGGCAGGTGCGCGAGGAAGCGGCACGCGTGCTGGGTAAGCTGCGGGCCGAAGGCAGCGTGCCGGCGTTGATGGAGGCCATGGACGACGAGTACTGGCAGGTGCGCCAGAAAGCGGCCTGCAGCCTGGGCCAGTTGGGTGACGCCCGTGCAGTGGCGGTGCTCGGCTCGGCCCTGTCCCACGGTATCAGCAACCTTCGCAAGGAGGCGGTGGGGGCGCTCGGCGAGATCGGCGACCAGTCGGCCAGGCCATTTCTGCAACAGGCCCTCGGCGACGAGGACCCGGACGTGCGCAAGCTGGCGGCGTGGGCGATGGGACGGCTGCAGTAAATCCCGACCCTGTTGTACCGCCGACTGCCCACCGGTCTCAGACGAACCGGCAATGAGGAGTGAACGCGATGACCTATGTCGTGAGTGAAGCCTGCATACGCTGCAAATACACCGACTGTGTGGAGGTGTGCCCGGTGGACTGCTTCCACGAGGGCCCCAATTTTCTGGTGATCGATCCGGTCGAATGCATCGATTGTTCGTTGTGCGCGCCGGAATGTCCCGTGGAGGCCATCTATCCCGAGGACGAACTGCCGGAGAAGTACAGGGAATACGTGGCCCTCAACGCCGAGCTGGCGGCGAACTGGCCCGTGATCAGCGCCGGCCAGCCGCCGCTGCCCGATGCCGAGGAGTGGGCCGAGCGCGAGGACAAGCGTGCGTACCTGGCGAGTCCCGGTTGATCACTAACATATTATGACAGGTTATGTTGGGCTGGGTGCGGCAGGCACCCTGGCCGCGGGTTACCGCCACAAGGATAATCACCATGACGCCGACACTCGAATTGCAGCTGGAAGACTTCGCCTACGACGACCTGTATGTCGCGGAACGGCTGCCGCGGCTGGACCGCGCCTTTCTGGATCACCTTCACAGCCAGACCCCCGATCTCGCTCAGCGGTTGCGGGCCTACCGTGCAGCTGCGGCGGGCGACGGGGATGAGCGGGCCTCGGAACTGCTGATCGACGCCGCGCGGCACCTGGAGGATTTTCTGGTGACTGTGTTCGGCGTGCGTGACGCCCGCGACGCCCTGCGGGCCAACGTCCACGGTGACACCGTCGTTCATGCCTTCAAGAAGGACTTTGTCAGAAAATGTCTGGGCGGCAGGGCTGCGGTGGAGGCGTCCGGGTTTGCCCAACTGGACGGGCGGCTGGACAGTCTGCTGGGCGATTCGGGTTGCGGTGATCGGGAACTGGCCGTGGCGCGGTTCTGGCAGCTTGCCGAACGGGACGCCCGCGCCGCCGACCTGCAGTTGCTCAGGGACTGGGTGCAGGCGGCCGTCGCGACCGAAGCCGGCAGGAAGGCCACCGGCGACTGGGTGAGCCTGCAATTGCCCAGGCGCACCGACTACAACCGTCTGGTAGCCGTGCAAACGCCGGTGGACGCGTCCCGCATCGGCCTGGAGGGGCCGGCGGAACAGCGTCGGCACCGTGACGGCTTCGGTCTCACCGATACCCGTGCCGGCCGACGCCAGGCGCTGGATCAGGTGCATTACTGCAAGTACTGCCATAGCCACGAAGGTGACTTCTGCTCCCGCGGCTTTCCCGGCAAGGGCGAGGAGATCGTGCGCAGCAATCCCCTTGGGGTGGCTCTCGGTGGATGTCCGCTCAACGAAAAGATCTCAGAGGCCAATGTTCTGGAACGGGAAGGCTATTCCCTGGCGGCCCTGGCAGTGATCATGATCGATAATCCGCTGGTGCCCGCGACCGGCCACCGGATATGCAACGACTGCATGAAAAGCTGCATCTACCAGAAGCAGGAACCGGTCAACGTCCCGCAGATCGAGACCCGCATCCTCAGCGACGTGTTGGCGCTGCCCTGGGGATACGAAATCTACTACTGCCTGACACGCTGGAACCCGCTCAACCGGGAACATCCCTACGCGCGGCCTTACCACGGTGTGAACGTGCTGTGCGTCGGCACCGGCCCTGCCGGATTCAATCTCACCCATCACCTTTTGCAGGCAGGCTTCGGGGTGGTAGCGATTGACGGCCTGAAGGTCGAACCCTTACCGGAGCGTTGGACGGGTACGCCGAGCCGGGCGCCGCAGCCGATCGAACGGGTCGAAGAGCTTCAGGAGTCCCTGGACAGGCGGGTCATGGCCGGCTTCGGCGGTGTGGCCGAGTACGGCATCACCGTGCGGTGGGACAAGAATTTTCTGAAGATCGTCTATCTGACGCTGGCCAGGAACCGGCGTTTCCGGGTCTACGGCGGGATCCGCTTCGGCGGCACGCTGACCATCGACGACGCGTGGGGCTATGGCTTCGATCATATTGCCCTGGCCACCGGCGCAGGCAAACCCACCGTCGTTCCCGTCAAGAACAAACTCGCCCACGGCATTCGGCAGGCCAGCGACTTTCTCATGGCCCTGCAGCTTACCGGTGCCGCCAAGGAGTCCAGTCTGGCCAACCTGCAGGTGCGACTGCCGGCGCTGGTGGTCGGCGGGGGATTGACCGCCATCGACACCGCTACGGAAGTCCAGGCCTACTACGTGCGCCAGGTGGAGAAACTGCTCGCCCGCTTTGAAACCCTGGGTGCCGATGCAGTACAGGCACTGCTGGGCGAGCACGAACAGGCCATCGTCGATGAGTACATCGACCACGGCCGACAGGTGCGCGCCGAACGCGAGCGCGCCGCCGCAGCCGGCGATGCGCCCGACTTCGCCGGGCTGGTGCGCCGCTGGGGTGGCGTGACGGTCGCCTATCGACGGCGCATGCAGGACTCGCCAGCCTACCTGCGCAACCACGAGGAGATCGACAAGGCGCTGCAGGAAGGCATCTTCTACGCCGAGAACCTGAGCCCGACCGAGGCGGTGCTCGACGGCCAGGGACACGTCCAGGGTATGCGGTTTGTGCTCACGTCCGACGCCGGTGCCGGCAGCGACACAATGGTGCTGGCCGCGCGTTCGGTGTTCATGGCGGCCGGCAGCGTCCCCAACACCGCCTACGAGCGCGAGCACCCGGGGACCTTCCAGATGCAGGGGCGCTTCTATGCTGCCTTTACCGATGACGGGACGCCCGTTGGGTCCGAACCCGATTCGCAGGGGGAGGGGGCGGACGCCGGTTTCTTCACCTCCTACCGCAACGGCACCCGACGTATCAGCTTTTTCGGGGACAACCATCCGCGCTACAGCGGCAGCGTGGTCCGCGCCATGGCTTCGGGTCGCGACGGGGCGCGGGAAATCGTTGCTTTGTTCGGATCGCGTATCGACGCTGCCGGTACCGCCACATCATCGTTGAACATCCACCGTTGGGACGAATTGGTGCGCCAGTTGGACGACAGACTGCGTCCCTGCGTCGTAGCCCTGCAGCGCCTGGGGGGACGGCTGATGAGCATCACCGTGCGGGCGCCCCAGGCTACCCGCAACTGGGCGCCGGGACAGGTTTACCGCCTGCAGAACTTCGAGACCCTGGCCGAGCGTCGGTCCGATACGCTGCTGCAGATGGAGGGCATGGCCGTGGACGGCGTTCAGGTGGACCGCGAACGGGGCGAAGTCAAGCTGCTGGTCAACGAAGTGGGCGCGTCCAGTCGGATCGCCGCCCGCCTGCGTCCGGGGGAGCCGGTGGTGCTCATGGGGCCGACCGGCACGGGGCTGCCCATGCCCGCGCACAAGACGGTCACGGTCGTGGGCGGGCACTCGGCCGTTACCAGCATGGTGGACGGCAGTCATGCCTGGCGCGCGGCCGGCAACCGCACCATCCTGGTGGGGCACTTTGCCGACCGCGACCGCGCTCAGGCCATGCAGGAGTTGATTCACAGCGCCGCCGACCAGGTGGTGTGGGTATTGGACAGCGGCCCCGCGCTACACTACGTGCGTCCCCAGGACACCTGTTTCGCGGGCGGATTGGACGCCTTCTTCGACGGGTTGGCTACCTTCGCCGGCCCGGCGGGCGCCTGGCTGAGGGAAACCGATGAGTTGATCATATCGGACAAACCGGAAGCCATGGCCTGCATTGTCGGCGCGCTCAAGTCGGATCTGTCGGGACTGCTCAAGCCGGGAGTGAAGGGTACCGCGGTGGTGAACAGCCCCATGCAGTGTATGTTGAAGGAGGTGTGTGCCCAGTGCCTTTGTCAGCACCACGGAGCCGACGCCAGCGGTTCATCCAAGGTGGTGTTCTCGTGCTTCAACCAGCATCAGCCTTTGTTCGACGTGGACTTCGATAATCTGCGCGTCAGGCAGGGGCAGAACAGCGTGCAGGAAAAGATCAGCGCCCTGTGGCTGTCCCACATTCTGGATACCGACGACCCGCCTGTGCAACGCATACCGGTCCCGCTGTCCGCCAAAGCGGGTTGAGGCTGCGGGCGCAGGGACGCGCCCCGGTCCGCACCCCCCCCATATCTCCCTGGCTGTCTTCACACAGCGGTATCCTTCCCGAAGACTTCGCTGGCGGTCCGAGTATCAACCTTCCCCTTTGCACCGCGCGCGAGGCCCTTGCATCGACCATGGTCTGCGTATGCCTCCCGTGCATGACGTGCCCGGGCCGGTCCGCTTCCGTCCGAACATGCTCCCGGCCTCTGCCTTCCTGCAACCCATCCGCGCGGCGGCGAAGAAAGCTCACCGTGGTCGACTCTGTGGCCGCCGCTGTCGCCGACAGCACGGAAACTGTGCGCGAGGCGCGGCCTGCACACCAAAGTGGGGCGCCGAGGGCCCGTTGCCGTGCCGTCGGGTCAGAGCAGAAATCAATATAAAACAACTCATTATTAGATCTTTTCAACTAAGTCTAACCATGGCACGGGTTGTGCTTAATACAGATAACCTGTCCTGTTATGACAAGTGGAGTTTGCGGGGGCAGGAGCGGTCATTCGGCCCGGGGGCATTGGGCACTGTTTTTCAGCTTGCGGAGGGTAATGTCATGCGAACGCACAGGATACGTCGACTACTTGTACCACTTTTCGGGCTTGTTGCGGGACTGTCCGTAGCGATGCCGTCATATGCCAAGACCATGACCATCAGCATCGGTATCCAGAACATGTGTACCGATACCTACCAGGGCGGCACCATCATCAGAGGGCTGCATCTGCTGCCCAAGTACCTGCCCCATACCGGCAAGTACAAGGACGTGAAATACAAGATCGTCTGGCGAAACTTCATGTCGGGCGGTCCGATCACCAACGAGATGATCGGCAACAAGCTCGACTTCGGCGTCATGGGCGACTACCCCCTGGTGGTCAACGGCGCCAAGTTCCAGCAGCTGCGCAAGGAGCGCTCGCTGATGATCTCGTTCACGGCCTACAACCTGGACGGGGCGGGCAACGGGATCGTCGTTCCCACCAAGTCCGACGTGTACAGCGTCGGCCAGCTCAAGGGCAAGACCATCTCGGTGCCGGTGGGCAGCGCGGCCTGGGGCATGCTTTTCAACATGATGAAGGAAAAGCATATCAAGCCCACGGCGTTCCACATGATCAACCAGGGCCCGATGGTCGGCATCGCGGCCATTCACAACGACAAGGTGGATGCCCACGCCGACTTCTGTCCCATGTCGGAACTGATGGAGTACAACGGTACCGGCCGGATGATCTACAACGGCGCCCAGGCGGGCGTGCCCTACCTGCACGGCGTGGTGGTCCGCAAGGCGTTCGCGGAGAAGTATCCCGAAATCGTGGTCGGTTATCTGGAAGCATTGATCAAGGCCGGCCAGTGGGTCCAGAAGGATCCGCAGCATGCCAGTTCCATGATGGCCAGCTGGACCATGATTCCCAAGGAGGTGCTGTACCTGTACTTCAGCAAGGGCGGCTATTTGACGCCCGACCCCACCTTCAAGAAGCGTTTCATCAAGACGCTGGGCTACGACCACCACATCCTGGTGAAGTACGCCAACATGCCGCCTTTGAAGATGAAGCCCTGGATGGCTCCGCAATATCTGGAGGCGGCGTACAAGAAGCTCGGTTTGAGCTACAAGGCGCAGCTCGACTCTCTGCATAAGCCGTCCGAGAACATCGGTTTGCCCGACGAGATGTGGATAGAGGGCGAGCCGATCAAGAGCTACAGCTCGGTTCGCGCGATGCTCAAGGCGTACAAGAGCGCGAAGGCGCAGGACGAGCAGGTGGATGCCACCTACGTATACGACCAGAAGACCGGCCTGAAACTGTTCGGCAAGGACGCCTTCTATGTGGCGGCCAAGGACGCACCGATCAAGACCTTCATGTTGAAAAAGGAGGCACACCACTACGCAAGCAGCCATGGCGGGCAGGTGATGACCTTCAGTCAGGCGGTCGGCGCCAAGGAAATTGTGGCGTCCACAGGGATGTAAGCCGGCAGGGAAGACCTGGGCACGTGCGGCTGCCCAGGCCTTCCCAGCCGGTTTCGGCTTTCTGGGATGAAGACGGTGCCCGGACAATGGGCTTCGTTCCATAACCAACAGACGGGTGACCTATGAGCGGCAACGTACAGGCGACGGCGCAACCGGCTCCTCTGTCGCGCTTTCTGCAGGAGATCGACAAAGCGGCACTGGCGGAACGACTCAAACGCCACTCGGTACAGGTGCTGTCACTGGTGTGCGGCATCGTGGCGTGGCAGATCCTGACCACTGAGGGCGTGCAGTTCATTCTCAACTTCAACAACCTGCCCACCCCGGTGCAGGTTGGCCAGCAGTTCCTCGTGCTCATCCACTCACACACCTTCTATCTGGACCTGGCCGTCAGCCTGAGGCGTATCGGCATTTCGTTCGGGCTGGCGGCGGTAATCGGGATGACGGCGGGCGTGGCGATGGGGCGCTCGCGCCTGGCGCAGGACATTCTATTGCCGTACATCGAGATCATGCGGCCGATTCCTGCGGTGGCGTGGATACCGCTGTCGATCATCATGTGGCCGACCAACGAAGCGAGCATCATCTTCATCACCTTTCTGGGTGCCGTGTTTCCTATCGCCATCAACACCATGCAGGGCGTGAAACAGACGCCGGAAGTGCTGATCCGCGCTGCGGCGACCCTGGGTGCCAAGCGTTTCGCCGTCCTGCGCCACGTGGTGCTACCGTCGGCCTTACCCAGCATCTCCACCGGGTTGGCAGTGGGCATGGGCGTGTCGTGGTTCTCGCTGCTGGCCGGCGAAATCATCAGTGGCCAGTATGGTATCGGCTATTTCACCTGGGAGTCGTACGAGCTGATCCGCTATCCGGATGTGGTCGTGGGCATGATCACCATCGGTCTGCTGGGTACCTTTTCGACCAGCCTGGTGAGGCTGCTGGCGCGGTGGCTGCTGCGCTGGGCGCCGCCCGAGCAGCGTTGACCATGGACGTTGGACAACCGCAAACGAGATCAGGCATGCGGTCGTCGCCGCGTGTCGGGAGGCAACGATGGATATTCTGTCTAAATCCGTGATACCCCTGAAGAACAACGCCGCGCCGTCGACCAAGCGTACGGGCCGTTTCTTTCAAGCCCCGGTGGAGTTTCAGAACGTCTCGGTGACCTTCGGTATTGCGGGCAAGGAGAAGGTCATCCTCGAGTCCATGGATGCCCAGATCCAGCCGGGCGAGTTCGTCGCGTTGCTGGGTCCCAGCGGCTGCGGCAAATCCACGGTGCTCAATCTGGTGGCCGGCTACCTGAAGCCGACGACCGGGGCGGTAGTGGTCAACGGCAAGCCGGTCGATGGACCGGATCCCCAGCGCGGGATGGTGTTTCAGCAGCATTCGCTGTTTCCATGGAAGACCGTGCAGGAGAACGTGGAATTCGGACCCCGGATGGCCGGTGAGCCCAAGACCATCGCGGAGAGCACCGCCAGGACCTTTCTGGGTATGGTGGGCCTGACCAAGTTCGCCGACCACTACCCGTCGCAACTCTCCGGCGGCATGCAGCACCGTGTGGAGATCGCCCGTGCGCTGGCCAACTACCCCGGTGTGCTGTTGATGGACGAGCCGTTCGGGGCGCTGGATGCGCAGACGCGGCTGGTGATGCAGGACGGTTTGCTGAAACTGTGGGAACAGTTCAAGCCGACCGTCCTGTTCGTCACCCACGATATCGACGAGGCCGTGCTGCTCGCCGACCGGATACTGATCATGGGGGTGGCGCCCGGGCGCGTCATCGCCGAACTCAACGTCGGTATAGAACGCCCTCGGGGCGTCGACGCGCTCACCGATCACCGGTTCTCGCGGCTGAAGGCCCAGTGCCTAGAACTGCTTGAACAGGAAAGCCGCAAGGCTTTCGGTGCCGATGACGACGGCGAACAGCCTGAAGCCGGGGTCGCCTGACGACAGTCGCTCCGCAATCGCAACGGTAGACAATGCGGCTGCCGTCGCCAGCCCCCGATCTCATCGGATCGGGGGCGCGGTACCCGGTCGCCTGTCGCGCGACACGCAGGCCTAGGTCACGCACAATCTGTGCCTCCCAACAGCCCACTGAAAGGGCGCGTCAATAAACGCCAACCATCGGCGTCCACGCGGAAAGATTTCCATTGCAGGGAAGGGAAGGGAAGGAACCAGTGTGGGGTGTTTCGGCGCCCGTGAACGTCCTGCGTGCCCACAGAATTCCGAAGTCACGGTGTAGTTGCTGCGGACAATCACCGGCAGGAGTACATGATGGGAAAGTCGATCGATCGATGCCTGGTGCTTGCGCTGCTGTTCGGGGCACTGCTCGCGGGGGCACCGTCGGCGTGGGCGCACGCGGTTGCGGGTATGCGTGTGTTCCCCGCGACGCTGAGTTTTGACGATCCGGGCGCGGCCAACGAGTTCGGTATCAACGACGGCCAGATAAAGTCCGGCGGTGTCACCACCAATACACTCTCGCTGGCCTATTCCAAGACCATCACGCCGAGTTTCGCGCTGAGTGTGGCCTCCGACTACAACTGGGTGGCGCAGCCGGGTGCTGCACGCCAGAGCGGCTGGGACAATCTCGCCGCAGGGGCCGCCTATCAACTGTTCATCAACGGTCCCCACGAGGCGATCGGTCTGCTGGCGGTGAGCGACAGCCTTGCCAATACCGGCAGCGGCGGTATCGGCAGCAACTTCTCGACGGTTTCCCCAGAATTCGCCTTCGGCAAAGGCATGGGCGATCTTCCCCAGGCCCTGCGATTTCTGCACCCGTTTGCGGTGACCGGCGCTGTCTCCGAAGACTTTCCCGACACGTCTTCCCAGCCACGGATGTTCAACGGCGGGCTGTCGCTGCAATACAGCATTCCGTATCTGCAAAGCTTCGTTAAGTACCTGGGTCTGGGCGCACCGTTCAGCAACATGGTGCCCCTGGTTGAGTATACGGTGTCGAAATGCGTGGACAGCGACGCGCTCTGCCGCAGCACCGGCAATCAGGACACCACAGGATTCATCAATCCCGGCGTGATCTGGCTGGGCAGGTACTACCAGGTGGGTATCGAGGCGCAGATTCCGGTCAACCGGGCGTCGGGGAACCATGTTGGTGTGCTGGTGGGCCTGGATGTGTATCTGGACGACGTTCTACCCCACAGCCTGGGGGCGCCCATCTGGCGCTGATTCGCGCCGCCAGGGGAGGAACCGTCGGGCGAACTTCATGGGAGACAAGGTATGTTGCGTGCAATCAGAAGGCGGACGGCAATCATCGGCTTTTTGGCCGGCATGCTTGCACCCTCAGTCGTGCTGGCTCATGCCTTTCCGGTCAAGTCGGCCCCACGGGTGGGGGCCAGCGTGCCCGCTGCTCCGAAGGCGGTCCGGATCTGGTTCGATGGTGAGCTCAACACCCTCTTTTCCAAAGTCACCGTGAAGAACGCCATGGGCAAGGTGGTCAGCAAAGGCCGCGGCCATGTCAGTACCGCAAACCCACGGCTGCTCGAGGTGGGTCTGAAGCCGCTGTCCCCGGGTCATTACTGGGTCTATTGGCGCGTCGTGGCGCGTGATGGGCACCATACGGAGGGCCGGTTTCCTTTTACGGTCACGTAGCTGGCATGCCATGGAATGGTTCTTCGCATTCGCTACCTGGCTCGACGTGCTTGCCATTTCGGGTTGTATCGGCACCCTGGTGTGTGCGGCGTGGGTGGTGCCGCGTCACGCCTCCGGTAGCCTGAATCGACCCCTATGGGGCGGGTTCGGTGCCAGCGTCGCGCTGCTTACCCTGGCCAGCGGGGTGCTGCTGGTGTCGCGAACGATGGAGTTCAGCGGCGCATCGTTTGCGTCACTGGGAACCTATGTGCCTCTGGTGATCGGCAGGACCCACTACGGCCTGGTCTGGCGTTGGCGAGTGGGCGCGATGAGTCTGCTTTGGCTGTCCTGGGCCGCGGGCCGGCGGGAGTCCAGGTCCCTGGGCGCCGAGTGGTTGGCAGGCCTTGCCCTGCTGGTTGTCGTCTACTCGCGCAGTGCGACCGGTCATGCCGGCGACCACGGTTCGTTTGCCGTCGGCGTTTGGGTCGACATGCTGCATGTGCTCGGCGGCGCAGTCTGGGTGGGTACACTATTCGCCATGTCCCTGTCGGTGTTCCCGCGCCTGTTGAGATTGGAGGAGGGCCGGGATTCAGCGGGTGCGGAGATATTCGGAAGATTGTCCACCGTTGCCGGTATCGCCCTGGTGCTGATCGTCGTGACCGGGATCTACAATGCCTGGCAGGGGCTCGGGAGCGTCAACGCCCCATGGCACAGCCGCTACGGGCATGTGTTGGCGTTCAAATTGGTCCTGGTCGCCTGGATGGTCTTTCTCGGTGCGCACAACCGCTACATCAAGCTGCCGGCGCTGCACCAACGGGCCGGCAACGGCGGGCGCGCCACCGCACAGGGCGATGTGCTCGGTCGCTGCGCCCGCAGCGTTCATACGGAAAGCGCCCTCGGGGTCTGCGTGCTGATTGCCGCCGCTGTTCTGCATCACGCCATGCCGCCGGCCGACGTGCCTCCGCATCCCGTCGACAGCAGCTCGCAATATCTGCCGGCGGCGAGTTGCCGGATCACGCGATGCCCCGACCTGGAGTCCTTCCTTGTGTCCGCCGTCGCCGGTCCGCGGGACAGCAGAGGACGGTCTGTGGGTGAAGCGTATGCCGACCAGGCAGGTCGCGGCTATTTCCCGCGCGTCTCCGAACGGCGGTTCCACCAGCGCACCGCACGATCGTGGAGGCGGTATGCGGCGCGCATGGGCCGGGGCAGTCGCCGTGAACTGGTCATGACGGGGTATCCATTTCTGGCCAGGGTATCGCCGGCCTCGCTTTCGAACACCCGCACCTGCCAGCGGCTCATGCGGGAACGCCACTTGCCGGTATTGTCCTTCTGCACGGGTTGCTGGAGCAGCGGCGTCTTGCCGGCTTCCCCGGACTTCTTGTACTCAAGAAGATCCTCTGTATAGGCCTCTCCGAGGAATGCGCAAATTCTCTTCAGCGCCGTCGCCTGGTCGTGCAGCACATCCTCGTAGCGCAGCTCCATGTATACGTCGTCCGCCAGGGCCGCACCGACTCGCTGGCCCACATCCACGTAGGGCTGCCAGTATTGCGCTGCCATGTACGTGTTGTAGACGCTGAAATC
>CAZNBB010000025.1:6112-13655 GCA_964571225.1 uncultured Gammaproteobacteria bacterium | reverse complement strand
AGGTTGGCCCAGAGCTGCCCGGACCGGGTAGCCAGGGGAGGGATGATCTGCGCGTCGGGGAACCAGTCCAGGAGCTTCGGAATGTGCAGCACGTAATAGGGGGTCTTGTCACCCCAGCGGGACTTGCCCTCCCCGCGGGCGTTCTTCTCGAACAGGCCGGCGATGATCCCGTTCATGGTGCAGCGTCCCTGTTCATGGAACTCGCGGGCCAGGGAATCGACGTCGAAACGCATGCCGTGCAGATCGGTGTCAAGAAAGTCCGCGCTGCGCCGGTACATTTCTGTCAGCACCGCCCGTACATTCGCCACGTCGGACAGATCGCCGAACGACGCCACATCGTTGTACAGGGGTACGATGAAATGGGACTCGCCGGTGGGCAGGGAAAGGGCCGGATGGGAGCGCAGCATGTACTGCAGCAGTGTAGTACCCGAACGCGGTGCGCCGACGATGAATACCGGTCCAGTGCGCTTGTGCTTCATTGTCCTGCTGTCGCTGGGTGACGTGCCACGACGGGGATTCTACCCGAAAACCAGCAGCCGGACGCGGAGGTTGGCAGATGCACAAGCCGACGCGGGATGCCGCGTACCGCCGTTCCCTGGAGGGGGCGGCGCTCGGTGGGGCGGGGGAAGGCGTTGCGCGGGGCCCTGCCAACCGCCGGGACCGGCTCATTCCGGTCCCGGCGCGATTCATGGCCCCGGGGATTTGCGCCGGTCGGACGGTCAGCCTTTGAAATACAGCAGCGCGTCGTCTTCCAGACGCTTCCACCAGGCGCCTTGCTGGACATTGGTCAGGGCTACCAACGGCGCTTTCGCCAGTACCTTGCCGTCCAGGGACAGGGTGATGGTGCCGTAGGCCGCGCCCTGCTTGATCGGTGCCATGATCCGCTTGTCCACTTTGACCACCGGCTTGATTTCGTCATAGTGGCCGCGAGCGACGGTGACCTTGATGGGATGGGCGGGGCCCAGCGGTACGGCGTCCTTGGTGCCTTTCCAGACCTTGGCGTGTATCACCGGCTTGTCGGCCTGGTAGACGGTGTGGGTCTTATAGAAGCGAAAGCCCCAGTTCAGCAGCGCCTCGCTCTGGGTCACCCGCGCCTTTTCGCTGTCGGTGCCCATCACCACCGTAATCAGCCGCATGTTGCCGCGTTTGGCCGACGCCGTCAGACAGTAGCCGGCGGCCTTGGTATAGCCGGTCTTCAAACCGTCCACCGAGGAATCGCGCCACAGCAGCTTGTTGCGGTTGTACTGGGTGATGTGGTCGTAGGTCAGATGCCCGAGCTTGAAGAAGTGATAGTAGTCGGGGAAATTGCGGATGATATCCCGGGTCAGCAGCGCCAGGTCATAGGGCGTGCTGTAGTGATTGGCGATGGGCAGCCCGTCCACATCGGAGTAGTGGGTATCCTTCATGCCCAGCTGCCGGGCGGTGGAGTTCATGAACTGTACGAAGGCGCCGGTGGTGCCCGCCACGTCCTGGGCCAGGGTCACCGTGGCATCGTTGCCCGAGTCGACGATCATGCCCTCGATAAGCTTCCTGACCGTGACCTTGGTTCCCACCCGCAGGAACATGCGCGACCCGCCGGTGCGCCATGCCTTCTTGCTGACAGTGACCTCATCGTTCAGATGGATGCGGCCGGCCTGCAGCTCCCGGAACACGATATAGGCGACCATCAGCTTGGTGAGGCTGGCCGGCGCCGCACGCTTGTGGGCGTTGCGGGCTGCCAAAACCTGGGAGGTGGAATAGTCCATGACCACGAAGGCGCGGGCGGGTATGTCGGGGGCTGCCGGCACCGGTGCTGCCGGCGTGGGGGCCGGAGTCGGCGTCTGGGCGTAAGCGGCGGGGGAAAGGCTCACTGCCAGCGCGAGCGCGGCCGACAATGGGCGAAGTATTGAAAATTGCATCACAAGCGGTTGCCTCTGTTGAGAACCGTAGGTTCAGGTTGCTGCCGTTGTTCGTGGCCGGAATCCCCTCCAGCCGCAGCCCCCGCGGGGAGCGTCCCGGCTCCGGCACAAGGGCTCGGCGCCCAGGGCGCACACCCGGGCAGCGGTTAGTCAGCGCCGGTTCGCGCGCGGTCAGCTGCCCGAGTCCGTCATGCCCGGAGGTGGGTGTCCTGCCGTGTGTTCGCCCGCCCGGCGGTGCCGGTCCTGGGACCGCACCACGACGGTTTCCGTGCGGAGCTTACGCTGCGTGGTCGGGTCTCAGCGGGTGGAACGCGAGTCCGTCGGCCGCGAGCGGGGCGGCCCCGACGAGGTCGGTGCCGGCACAGTACCGTGGGTTCCGGTCAGGGATGGCGTGCCCCGGGCTTGCTGGCGTCTTGCCCCAAAACGATCCCGTGCTTCTGAATAGTACATGGTACCGGCATCGCGGTGCCACACCAGGGCCCGGACGGTTTCCTGTTAGGCACATGCACCGCCCGCCGGTTCCCGGCGGCGTGCAACTATTCCACGACCGGCATCGACGGCAAGCCGGTGCCCTAAAGGCGTGGGGCCTCACTCCGGCGGAGGGAGGGCACGCAGACGGGCGTAAGCCACCGCCAGGGAGAGGCGGTCGCCCACGTTGCCGGGAAAGATCACCACCGGCAACTCGGGAAAGCGGGGATGGTCCGCCGGGCAGCGCACCACCGAGCAGCCCGGCAGGATCTGTCCCAGTACCCGGCAGCGCGTGAGGCCCAGGCCGGTGCTCAGGGCGTCGTTGGAGGTGATGCCGCCCTTGGTGATCAGGAACCCCAGCTCAGCCGGCAGGGACTGCACCAATGCATTGAAAAATTGAGAGATAGTTTTCCCGAACGCCAGGCGTTCCCGGCTGTCCGCAAACTGCTTCTCCGCGCGTGTGGTAAAGACCACGGGCGTGTTGCCCGCCTGATGGGCCCCCTGGACCTCGGTCAGCACCGACGCCAGCACCGCATCCCGGTCGGTGAGCAGGCGGTCCACGTCCACCTCGATGGAGGTGGTGGCCGGCATGGCCAGCAGTTCTATGAGCTGGGCAGTGGTGGTAGGCACGTGGGAGCCGACGATGACGGCGCCCGGGCGGGCGCCCCGCACGTATCGGGCCATGGCCTCGGCGGGCACCGGCTGGGGCGGCAGGTTGGCCAGGGAAGTGAGCAGGCTGGCGGCGCTGCGAAACAGAAAGCGTTTGCCCCGGCCGGCAGCCGTCTTGACCTGGTCGCAGAAGCGGTCCAGATCGGATTGCCGCTCGGCGTCCACCACGCAGCAGGCGTTGTCCCGCAGCCCCAGCAGACGTTGCAGGCTGTCACCTCGCACGTCGGCCAGCAGGAAGCGCTCGACCTGATTGGCCGGTATGCGCCCGCCGGTCTTTTCCTCCACATAGGCCGGCAGGTAGCTGTGGGCGTAGCCGAACACCGAGTCCCTGGCGAACTCGGTCTCATGTACCGGCACCTCGCGGCCGTCGCGCGACAGGTAATGGGTGCTGTCACGGGTGATCCGTCCGCCTTCGAAGAAGGCCGGCACCAGGAAATGGGCGTCGAACGGGCCCAGCTCCTGGGCGATGACGTCCGTCTCCAGGGGATAATGGCCCCGCAGGGTGGAGTCGGAGCGGCTCACCAGGATGACATGCAGGTCCGGTCTTGCGGCCAGCGCCGTGCGCAGGTTGTGGCACACCTCCCGGGTGACGGCTTCGGCATCGGCGGCCTCCATGCTGCGGGTGTTGGTCAGCACGAAGACCAGCGGAGAAGCGTCGTCCAGGGCTTCGGAGAGCGTATCCACGTCCCACCGGGTCAGCAGCAGGCAGCTATGCACCGTCTGCGACCCGGTGGGGTCGTCGTCCAGCACGACGATCTTGATGTCTTGCATGTTCAAGTTCCCGATGCGCGCTCGACCCGGCTCACGATATCGCCGGCACTGAGGCCGTTGTGGGCCATGACCTCGGCGGCCGAGGCGGTGGTCTCACCGCGCTTCCAGGTCATCAACTCCCGGCGGGCGGCCCGGCTGCGCAGCAGCACCGGCTCCAGAGGACCACCGGGTCCGCCGCTGACCCCAACCAGCAGGTCGGCGTCGAACAGTGCGTGGAAGTCGCCGTCGCCCATGACTGCGCCGTCCGGCTCGGCGACCGTGTCCCAGGCCACGTCTTCGGGGCGGTACAGCCGGCGGGGGTTGACCACTGCGACGATGCGCACCCGGCAGCCGCTGCTCTCCAGCGCGTCCCGTGCCTCGAACACCGGCAGCAGCACCATGTCGCCGGTAACGGCAAACACCACCGCCGGGCCGGTGCCGGACTTGCTCTCGTAGAGGGTGACGGCGCCCCGCTCGATGGCCTGACGACCCTGTTCGAGAGTGGTGTACACCGGCAGCGGGCTCTTGGACCCCATGATCACCACGCCCTTGTTGTGGCTGGTCGCCGCCCACTCGTAGGCTGCCTGGATCATGTTCGCATCGCAGGGGAACAGCGCATAGAAGTTGCCGTTGCGCATCATGGCCGCGAAGTAGTTCTCGATCTCCGGGCGCTGGTGGGTCCAGCCGTTGCGACCTTGTTCCAGAGCGCCGGCGGTGAACATGCACACCACCGACGGCGTGCGCCGGCGCAGCTCGGCCATGGCCTGGGTCACGGTCTGCACGATGGGCATGCCGTTGACGGCAAAGCTCTCGTAGGACAGCCACAGGGAACGGGCGCCGAACAGCGCGACCCCCGCGGCGAGGCCCGCGCAGGCGTCCTCGTTGAGGGGCTCGTAGACCTGCCCGGCCGGACCCTGGTGGTACAGTGCATCTTCCGTGGGATGGCGTATCTGCAGGGCCTGGTTGATGTTGGCCATGCCGGACGCCTCATTGCCGTCCGCGTTGGTCACCAGGAAACGGGGATCCTGGCGCCCGACGGCCGCCACCAGCGCACCCATGGCGGTGGACGGCACCTGGCGGTCGCCGCCCACCGGGAAGTCGGTGGCGGGCAGGGCTTCCAGGGGCGCCAGTTCCAGCACCGACTCGGTCACCGCCGTCTGGGCGGCAGGCCCGCCGCCGGCGCGCTCGAAATTGGCACGCACCAGGGCCCACGCTTCCGGTGCCAGGGCGCGGGCCTTGAGAGCCTCCACCATATGGGGCTTGTCCAGGGTGTCGGCGGGATGCAGGTTGTGGGACTTCGATCCCGTGGTGTGCACGCCGGCGCCCTTCATCTGCTTGATGATGAACGCCGTCAGGGTGCCCCCAAGGGCCGAGCGGGCGGCCCGGTCCATCCCGGCCAGCACGGCGCCGGCGAACTCCAGGCGGCGCTGGAAGGAGAAACGTGCGCTGTCCGCGTAAGGCCCGGCCTGACCGCTGTCGTCGAAATCCTTCGCGTCCACCAGGATCACTTCCTTGAAGCCGTGGCCCTTCCAGTAGGCCACCATCTGCTCGTTGCCGAGGGTGGAGACCATGGAGTGGTGTTCCTGGCTGTAGCCGTTCCACACCAGCACCGGCAGGAAATTGGTGGCCCGCGGGTAGGCGGTGGCGAAGTGCATCATGGAGGACAACACGTAAGGCTCGCCCATGCCGCCGTCCCCCAGGGTGAACGGGAACAGGGTGCCCGGATGCAGCAGGGCGCCGGCCATGGCGAAGTGCTGGCCCTGACCCAGGGGTCCGGCCGGTGAGAGGATGCCGGGAATGGCCCCGGACAGATGGCCCAGCAGGCCGCCGCGCTCCCGGAAGCGCTCGCCCAGCTCGGCCACCGTGTGGATGCCCATGGCCTCCAGTGACCGGTCCAGGAACATGGCGCTGTAGAACCCGGGAGCATGGTGGCCCACCTCGGTGACGATGTTGGTGTGGCCCAGCATGACCAGGGCGGCGTAGGCCTCGGCGCTGCTGGCGAAACCGCCGGGATGGCCGGAAGCCTTGGCGCCGGTGACCTGCAGGGTCAGATAGCGCAGGGCGTCGGCTGCCAGCAGGGTCTGCTGCACGGCGGCGGGGTCGGCGGGATCGGCGATGGCCACCTGGCCGGGACCGATGACCGGCTCGGCGTGGGAGGCGGCGCCCGCCCAGGGAGCGCCGAAGTACTGGATGCCCGCAGTGAAGGCGGGTGCAACGGATTCGAGGGTGTCGGGAGCTGTGTTCATGGCTGGCCTCCTGGCCGCACAGGAAGGGCGGCGACCTTGGCATCTACCGTAAGAGCCCCGTGAATATTTTACAAGACGGTATCGATTTCATACAATGAAAAAATGAAAACGAAACCTGGCAACGCCGTACAACTCATCGGCCGGGTCGCCCGCCTGTTCGACGCCCTGGCCGCCTATGACGAGCCCGTGAGCCTCAAGGTGCTGTCCGCCGACACCGAGCTGCATCCCTCCACTGCCCATCGCATCCTGGCGGCGCTGGCCATCGAGGGTCTGGTGGAGCGCGACGCCCGGGGCCGCTATCGCCTGGGGCACAAGCTCATCCAGCTGGGCTGCCGCCTGCGGGGCGACGCCACCCTGGAACAGTTGGCGCGCCCGGTGATGGACGCCTTGCGCGACGAGCTGGGAGAGACCGTGAACCTCACCATCCGCGAGGGCGACGACGTGGTGTACATCGCCCGTTCCACGGTGCCCAACCGCATCATGCGGGTGGAGCAGGTGATCGGCAGCCGTGCGCCGCTGCATGTCACCGCCGTGGGCAAGCTGATCCTGGGGGAACAGAGGCCCGACGACTGCAGGGCCTACGCGGCCCGCACGCACCTGGCCCGCTTCACGCCCAACACCATCGTCGATGCCGACCGGTTGATTGCGGAAGTGCAGCGCGACCACCAACAAGGCTATGCCTTCGACAACGAGGAAGCAGAGCTGGGGGTGGGCTGTATCGGCGTGCTGGTGCGGGACGGGGAAGGTGCGGCGGTGGCGGGGCTGTCGGTGTCCGCACCCATGGACCGGCGGCGGGACGATTGGGTTTCGCGGGTGGTCGCGGCGGGCCGGGACATCTCGGCGCGGCTGGGCTATCGGGAGCCCACCGTCGCTGTTGCCGAGGGCGCCTGAGGGACACGCTTTGGCTCGCTTTTCGGCAGGTCCTCGGACCCGCGAGCTTTCCGTTGCCAGAGCGGCCGAACGGTCGGGGCCGAACATGGAACGGCCCGCGCCGTCGGCGGCGCGGGCCGTTGAAATGCCGTCGTGAGTGGCGGCGCGGGTTCCGTCAGCCCTCGGGCCCCACGTGCACCGGGATGGTGAATTCGGCCATCACCCAGCCGTACAGGCCATCGGGCAGACGCACGTAGTACCAGCCGGGGGCGCTTCCGAACACCGGCATGCTGACGCCCTGCTCGGCGCGGGCCACGACGGAGAATTCCAGACCGGGCCCGGAACGCACGTTCAGAATGGCGGCCTGCACCACCACCCGTTGGGCGCCGGTGTCCACCATGTCCGGCGCCGGTTGGGGGGCGGTGACCACCACATAACCGGTGGGTGCGTGCCGGTAGTACACACCGCCCGCGAGAAAGTACACCACCCCGCCGATATGCACGGTCACGGCGCCCACCGGCAGGCTGGCGACCACCACCCCGATGGGCGGCGCCACCAGCACGAAGCCGCTGGGGCGCTGGACGTAATAATGGCCGCGATGCTCGTAGTAGCGCCGGTCCCCGATGCGCACGGTGACATGGC
>CAZNBB010000025.1:0-6012 GCA_964571225.1 uncultured Gammaproteobacteria bacterium | reverse complement strand
GCTGGCGCTGCACCCCGGGGTGTTGGCGCTGAACGCCCGGGCGCTGCTGCTGCCCTTTGGGCCGTTCGCGCTGCTGGTCTTCATGGCGCACGGGCGGCTGAGCCGTCGCCGGTGGCGGTGCCAGCGCCACCATCGCCGCGATAACACCGCCAGCCAACGCCGTCCCTACAGCCGCCTTCGGTTTCCGTGGTGTCGCCATCGGATATCTCCCCTTGTTGATACGGCTAAATTAGTACAACAACGATACCGGCGCTATCGCCTTTACACTCCCTTACACAGCGGATACGCCGGCGAACGTGGGTCGGTTGGCTGTCGTTGCGGAACCCTTTCGGGCCCGCGGCGGCCGGATAGAGTAAGGCCGGGCGAAACGGTCGCCACGGGCTCCGGGGTGCTCATCTATGACGCTACGCTGGTTGAACGCCGAATCGCGCCTGCGCGTTGCGGTGCTGGCAGTGCTGGTGGGACTGGTGGCCGGTTTCGGGGCGGTGGCCTTCCGGCTGCTGGTGGGCCTGTTTCGCAATCTGTTCTTTTTCGGCCGGCTGTCCTTCGCCTACGACGCGAACTACCACACCCTGCCCAGCCTATGGGGTGCCGCGGTGATTCTGGTGCCGGTGGCCGGGGCCCTGCTGGTGGCCTTCCTGGTGAAGGACTTCGCCGAGGAGGCCCGCGGGGCGGGGGTGGCCGAGGTGATCGACGCGGTCTATTACCGCCGTGGCGTCATCCGTCCCGTGGTGGCGCTGGTCAAGGCGTTGGCCGCTTCCATTTCCCTGGGGTCGGGGGCGTCGGTGGGCCGGGAGGGACCCATTATCCAGATCGGCGCCACCTTCGGCTCGACGGTAGGCCAAGTGGTCCGCATGGCCGACTGGGAGCAGGCGGCGCTCATCGCCTGCGGGGCGGCCGGCGGCATCGCAGCGACCTTCAATACCCCCATCGGCGGGGTACTGTTCGCCATCGAGATCATCATGGCCGAGATCAGTGCCCGCACCCTGGTGCCGGTGGCGCTGGCCACCGGAACGGCGACCCTGGTGGGGCAGACCTTCTTCGGCGATCATCCCGTGTTCCATCTGGCGCGGCTGCCCGAGCGGGCCCATATCCTTCCGCTGGGTACGTTCGCCGCCGATGCCGGCCTCGGTCTGCTGATCGGACTGGTGGCGGTGGCGTTCATCCGCGGCATCTACCTGCTCCAGGATCTGTTCGAGCGTGTGCCGGGCAACTATTACCTTCGGCACGGCCTGGGCATGCTGCTGCTGGGGGTGGTGATGTATCTGCTGATGGCCGGTTTCGGTCATTACTACGTGGAAGGCGCCGGCTATGCCACGGTGCGCGACCTGTTGACCGGTACCCTCAATGCCTCCTACCTGCTGGTCCTGCTGTTCGCCCTCAAGCTGCTGGTGACCGCGGTTTCCCTCGGTTCGGGCGCCTCCGGCGGTGTGTTCTCGCCGGCCCTGTTCCTGGGGGCCACGGTGGGCGCCGGCTATGGTGCGTTGCTCAACCAGATCTTTCCGGGCCATGTGGACCCGGCTGTGATGGCGGTGGCCGGCATGGCGGGGGCGGTGGGGGCGGTCACCGGCGCGGTGGTCACCGGCATGGTGATGGTGTTCGAGATGATCCGGGACTTCGACGTGATCGCACCCCTGCTGATTACCACGGCGCTTGCCTACGGGTTGCGCCGCCTGTTGCTGGAGGAAAGCGTCTATATGATGAAGCTGGCCCGGCGCGGTCACTATATTCCCGAGCTGCGCCAGACCAGTACATATCTGCTTGAGCCGGCAGGGCAGGCTGTGCATGTGCCGGTGGTGACCATGACCGTCGAGCAGTGGGCGGCGGGGTTGCCCGATACCGCCGCCGGCGCGCCCCACGTGCTGGTCACCGATCACGGACACCCGTGCGGAGTGGTGCCGGCGGAACAGGTGCAACAACGGCTCGCGCACGGTCTGCCCGACGGTGAGCCCGACGGCACAGTGCAGCGTTTCTCGGTAGTGAGGGCCGACCAGCCGGTGGCCAGTGTGGTAGCCAGCCTGCGCGCCGAACGCGTGCCGGCTGCGGTGGTCACCGCGAACGGCCGGGTCGAGCGGATCGAAGACGTGCTCGGTGTACTCAGTGGCGAGGAGATCGCCCGTGGGGGCAACCTGCCCTTACGCCTGCTGCGTTTTCGGCCATCCCGGAACCGCCGGCGTGCATGATGGTGCGGCGTCCGGTGCTTTGGAGCGTGGCAGACCGGCAGGTACAATGGCTCCTCATATTCCATATACCTGTTTCCAGCAAGGCGACGCGCACCATCGTGCATAAGGATAAGCTTTGAACACACGCTGGTTGGGGGGCAACTCGCCGTTTCGGCTCGCCGTGCTGGCTGCGCTGGTGGGCTTGGTGGCCGGGCTGGGCGCGGTGGTTTTCCGGGCCCTGATCGCTCTTTTTCACAACTTGTTCTTCCTGGGCCAGCTTTCCTTCTCCTACAGCGCCAACGCCCACACGCCGGCGAGCCCGTGGGGCATGTGGGTCATTCTCGTGCCGGTGGGTGGGGCGGTGCTGGTCGCCTTCCTGGTGAAGAATTTCGCGCCGGAAGCCAAGGGCCACGGGGTACCCGAGGTAATGGACGCGGTCTACTACAACCGCGGTGTTATCCGGCCCATCGTCGCCCTGATCAAATCCCTCGCTTCTTCCCTGTCCATCGGTTCCGGCGGTTCGGTGGGACGGGAGGGGCCCATCATTCAGATCGGTTCGGCCTTCGGTTCCACCTTGGGACAGGTCTTCACCATGCCCGAGTGGCAGCGTCTGACATTGGTGGCGTGCGGCGCCGGAGGGGGCATTGCCGCCACCTTCAACACTCCCATCGGCGGCATGCTGTTCGCCATCGAGCTCATCCTGCCCGAGATCAGCGCCCGCACCCTGGTGCCGGTGGCGATTTCCACCGGCGGGGCGACCTTCATCGGCCGGTTGGTGTTCGGCGATCACCCCTCGTTCGACATCCCCGCTCTCGCCATCCCCGCCGCCCACGCCATTCCTCCGCTGTCCTATCTGGCCTACATCGCCCTGGGCGTCATGCTGGGCCTGGTGTCGGTGGTGTACATACGGTCCCTGTATGCGTTCGAGGACCTGTTCGACCGCATGCCGGGCAACTACTACACCCGCCACATCACCGGCATGTTGCTGGTGGGCATCATCATGTACCTGTTCATGCATTACTACGGGCACTACTACGTGGAGGGCATCGGTTACGGGGTGGTGCAGGACACCCTGGAAGGGACGCTGCACCACCCCAACCTGATGGTCATGCTGTTCGCGGCCAAGCTGCTGGTCACCGTGTTGACCCTGGGTTCCGGGGCCTCCGGCGGGGTGTTCTCGCCCTCGTTGTTCATGGGGGCGGTGCTGGGGGGAGCCTATGCCATTCTGATCAACCACATGCTTCCCGGCCTGCAATTGGCAGCCCCGGGTACCGCTGTCATCGGGATGGCCTGCGTGGTGGGCGCCGCCACCGGTGCGGTGCTGACGGCGGTGGTTATGATTTTCGAAATGACCCGCGATTACAACGTCATCATCCCGCTCATCATGGCGGTGGCGTTCGCCTACGGCGTGCGCACCCTGCTGCTGAACGACAGCATCTACACGCTGAAGCTCACCCGCCGGGGTCACTACATTCCGGCCTCCATGCAGACCCACCTCTACATGCTGCGTACCGCCATCGACTTCATCAACATGCCGCTGCTGCGGTTGCCGGCGGACAGCGATGTGGCGGCCCTGCAGCGCTCCATCGATCCGTCACGGGCGGCACCCCACGTCCTGGTCGTGGAGGACGGCCGGGTGGTCTCCGTACTGCCGTCCGAGCTGGTGCGGCTGCAGTTGCGCCTCAAGGAGGCGGCAGCCGGTACCCGACTGGACGCGCTCAAGGGATCGCCTTATGTGGTTGCCGAGGCAACGGACCAGCTCTTCGATCTGGTGGCGGCCATGCGTACCCACAGCCGCGACGTGGCGTTGATCACCAAGAGCGGAACCCTGGACGGCGCCGATGACGTACTGGGTGTGGTGACCTGGGCGGATATCGTGGAGCACGGCAATCTGCCTCGCCAGATGCTGGTCCAGCACGGCCCGCACCGTTGAGGCAGGGTGTATTGTCCATTCATGGACGGCCGCCGCGGCGGGACGCGCTCGATGGGTCGGATCCGGTGGGACTCGTCGGTAAGGCGTGACCGGGGCCCGGGGGGCCGGCTGTCAGCGCCAGCGCAGGCGGATGCCCCGGTCGGCAAGCAGTCGCAGGGTGGGGCGGACGCAGTCATCCACGAAGCGCGCTCGGTGGGCATTGTTGCGGGCGGCACGCACCCAGCGTCGTCCGGGGGCCAGCCCGGCCAGCTCGTAGACCTGCGGGCCCGGAAAGTAGAACACGCGCACGAAGTAGCGGAAGGCCTGCTGCAGCACCGGCTGCCAGAGGCGTACCTGCCAGCGCGGCAGGCCGGCCAGCCGGCGGTCCAGGGTGTCCCGCGCATGGGCGATATGGCGGGCTTCGTCGATGACATGGCTGGTGACCATGTCGTAGATGGTGGGGCAGACTTCGGTGCGGTGCTTGCGCACGAACCGGTTCATGCGGTCCGGCACCTCTTCGCCGATGACCACCGCCATCCAGAACGCCAGGCTGTCCCCCGGCGCATAACGTCCCAGCAGGTTGGCCAGATTGAAGCGCCGGAAGCGGGTACGGGCCAGGGGCATGTCGGCGCGCTTCATGAGCTCCAAAAACATCAGGCTGTGGCCGGCTTCCTCGCGCAGCTCATGCAGCCGGTAGGCAGTGGTATACAGGTCATGGCAGGGCCCGCCCATGGCGCGGCTGATGCGCTGCATGAAAATGCCTTCCAGCCACAGCCCCCCCTCGATGAAATTGAGAAATTCATAGTGGGAGAGGGCCCGGCGCCGCTCCATGGGCAGGTCGTGATAGGCCTGCACCCCATAGACCGAAATCGCCTCCTCGGGCAGCCAGAAGTCTTCCCGGCTGAGGGCATCCCAGTCCACCCGCGCCAGCGGGTCGTGGTAGGGCGTGCTGTTGCGGCTGAGCTGCTCCAGAAGCTCGTTGGCGGTGATGCGGGATGAGGCCATGGGGTTGTCGGACCGGTGAGCGGCTCACAGCGGAAAGGACCCGTATTTTACCCCAACCTCGGGCCCTGTCACCATGGCGGCGCATTGCGCGCCGGGCGCTTCTGGTTTAACCTGTCGCACTTTGCCGCGCCGGCCCTCCGCCGGCCGCGGCGCCCCTTCCGGAGAGGTGTCCGAGCGGTCGAAGGAGCACGCCTGGAAAGTGTGTGTACGGCAACGTACCGAGGGTTCGAATCCCTCCCTCTCCGCCAAATTTCCCATCTAGTCAGATTTTCTGCTGCTGTACCGACGTGTGCTGCCCGTTCCGGGATTCGGACCCTCGGTTTCAAATGACCGGGTTCGACGGCGCCGCTGTCGCCCGTTCGTCACCGCATGCCTTTGCTCTGCGGACTTGGCGCGTTCCCTCTTTCTGAAAGGGCGCTCGTCGGGTCCGCATTTGCGGTGCGGATTCCCTGTGTGCCAGCACCGCAACCATCGTTTCATTCCGCTGCTTGATGCCTTGTGCCCACGTGCGTGGGCGGAACGACCGCAGTGGCGGTACCGGGGGAATACAACCGGGTTCGAATCGAGTAACCGTCTTGCCGCTGTCGATCTGCACCATTACCACGATTCGGGTATCAGAGATGCCGGTTGGCGGGAACTTCGTACTTTCCCCGCTTACTGATTCACCGAATGCGTCATACATGTGCCTGCTCCCGACGGCAGGTGCGCCGTCGGTGCGGTTCATCAGGCAACGGACTGACACGGAGGAAGCACTGTCATGAAGACACAAGGATTTGCAGCGACCGCCGTACTGCTTGCCGCGACCGGGAGCGCCGGTCTGGCACTGGGGGCGGAACCCGGCCCCTACATCGGTTTGCAGGGCGCGGCGACCTTCCAGCGTGAAGCGGACAATTCCAGCAGCGACCTGCACATCACCAGCAAATACAACAGCGG
>CAZNBB010000024.1:0-40690 GCA_964571225.1 uncultured Gammaproteobacteria bacterium | reverse complement strand
CAAGGGCGGCACTGGAGGACTGCAGCAGGAAGGTCAGCGCGACCCCGCCAGCCGCCAGCAGCCAGAATGTTCCTTCCTGAGCCGCCGGCGCGACAAGACCGCCGCCGGTCGCCAGCCCCGAAAAGCCCTGCCGCAGGACGCTGATGCCCAGGAAGAACACGCCGAAGCCCGCCAGCGCCTGGCCGACGCCGCTGCCCGGCGCGCTGCCACGGATCATGCGCAGAACCATCCCGACCCCGATACAGGGCAGTGCAACCGCCTCGACGTCGATCTTCAAGCCCACCAGACTGACCAGCCAGCCGGTCATGGTGGTGCCCACGTTGCTGCCGTAGATAACCCCCACCGCCTGGGCAAGGTCCAGCAGGCCGGCATTCACGAAGCCGATCAACGCCACCGTCACTGCACTGGACGACTGCAGGGTGGCGGTGATCAGCGTACCCAGCAGCACACCCCGCAGCGGCGTGGACGTCCAACGACCCAGAATGGCGCGCAACGCCGACCCGCCGGCGAGCTTGAGGCCGTCGGTCATCAGCATCATGCCGAGCAGGAACAGCCCGACACCGCCGGCGGCCGTGGCGGCCCCGGACGGCGTCAGCGTCATGGGGCCACCCCGATACGCTCACCGAAGCCTTCCCATGCAGCGCCTGCTGAGGGCCCGGCGGCGGGCACGGAAGAGCGGTCGCCATCCGCCCTGCGGCGGTCGCAATCGTCAAAGAAGGGCGCTGTCATGCTGGGTAATGGGTCCAACTTTCAACAACCGGCCAACGGGCCCCGGCCTGCGCAAAGCTGGGCACGGATGAAGTCGTTCGCGACAAACAAAGCTTACCATGTGCCGTCGCGCGCTCACCGCACCTGCGGCTCGAGGCAGGCTCGCTGACGAGGGGAAGCAATGTCGTCTATGCCCCTGGCTCTGGGATCTGCACGTCGAAGCGTCCCGCTCGTCCTTGACGGCCGGGGAACCGCTGCGGTGCAGCGCACGACCCGTCTGGTTCCTTGACTCAGGCCGGGCGACGTGTGAGCGCGTGTCGGCACCGCAACGGCCACAGTCGTTCGAGACGGACATCCGCAGGTGATGGGGTCTATTGAGACTCGATATCCGGCCCCGGCAGGCCGGCCGGGTCGTCGGACCGGTGGGTTCCCGCCCGTCCGCTATTGCCGCGTCAGTCGGTACACGAAGGAATCGGTGTTCAACAACCCCACCAATCCGGTCAGGGCGGCGGTCAACGAGTCGTTGGGGGAAGCGGTGTCGATCAACACGCCCTGTCCGGATGCATGCACGACCACGTTGTAGCAGGATTGGATATCCATTTTCAGAGCGTAGAGGTCATGGGTCGGATCGGGAATGCGCACCGTGCCGCTGTACACACAGCCGTTTGTATCGCTGCCGTTGATGGTACCGGCGCCGTCGATGGCCAGTGTGATCGTATAGGTGCCGTGGGTCTCCCCCCCAGATGCCGCTCACCAGACCCAGGGAAGCCAGCCGGTCGCAAATGTTGTCGTAGGTCAGGTTGAGGGTCGCCGTACGTGGAAACGATCCGCTACTGGACAGGGTGGCCGCGAGGGCACTGGCAGGCACGACATAGGCCTGCTGCACCGAGAAGATGTCGTTGAGATTTCCCGCCGTGTCGAACAGAGTCAATGCGGACACGCCGGTGTCGATAGCGCCGTCCGACGCCGCCAGTGTGCCCCGGAACTGGGAGTCGTCGGTCCCTGCAGCCTGCAGTATGATGTTGGTGTGTCCGGCCCCATCGATCATTGCGAGCGCATTCGTGAAGCTGACCGAGTCGACGCTCGCCGTACCCCTCCAGATGCCCTGAGTCTGCGCCGGCGGCGGAGCCGCAGCGCCACCTGAGCCGCCGCCACAGGCGGCAAGCGAGATCGCAAGAACAACCGGTACCAGGACTTTGAGCGCTTCCATGGGCAGATCCCCTCCCATAGCTCAAGGATATACCCATTGCGCGGTCCCGGTACGCCCAGGAAATGCGCCCGCCGAACACGGCTCTCACGCGCGGTGGATGTCTCCCTCCCCAGAGGGGGCGACCCGGCTCCGGCAGCGCAACGGGCGGAGCGCACCTTATTACCCCGGCCTACGGCTGCCGATGCCGCAAGCCGCAGGCCGTCCCCGCACACCCATGCGCCCTACCCGCGTCGGGCGCCGGCATGCTCCGACCCGACTCGGTGCACAAACACCGCGTGCCGGCACAAACGCGCACCACACCGAAGCATGACCTGGATCACTGGCACGACCGCCGGCAGTCGTTCGCCCCTGCCGCTAGTCGCCGTGTTCGAGCAGACACGAAACTTACGCACACCAAATGTGTCTTTGATAATAATGCCGCCGTTCACCGTCCCTACACACACGAAACGCGCGCGGACCTATCAATCTATGTTGTAGGGGTCGGATGTATTTCACGTACTACATACGTCCGACACACCGATGCTCATACGTATTTTATGCGGACGCAAAATTTACTTTGGCAACGATATGCCGTGCTTAACGGACATCTGACATAGGTCTGAATATAATCACGCGCTGCACGCCGCCGACGTCAGTCTCTAACGGCGCACTCGATGGCAATCAATGAAGGGCGTCCCCGCATCGCTGTCGCACTATCAAAATCAGTCGATGCACGGACAAACGCATGCGACGCAGGCGCAGGCGCGACCGCCTCGAACATGCAATTGGTTGCTACAGCCCCGTAGCACACGCGGGAGGTGGAGTAGCACGCAAACCGCTCTTTGCCGTCACCGCACATAAGTCGACCGGCAATCACAAGGCCACCAGGGACGCTGCGCACGTTGTGTTGACGCCGCCTTGACTGCACGTGCGGCAACTGCGGCAGGAACGGTCTATATCAACCACGTCACCGGTGGATTTCCACCCGGGACACCGCCGGCGGGCATGGCGAACGTAAAGGAACAACTATTTATTGACCGGCATACCGCTTGCTTCACGCTAACGGATGCACATTGAGCGCGGACCTTACCAATGATCAGACGCAAAGCCAACAACATCCTCAGACTCCTGTCCCTAGGCGCTGTAGCCGTGCTCAGTGGTTGCAGCAGCAACATGGTGCTTCTGGACCCCAAAGGCCCCGTAGGCGCGCACGAGAAGACGCTGATTCTGGCGTCCATCGCCATCATGATGGTCGTCGCCATCCCCGTGTTCGTCATGACGTTCTACTTCGCTTGGAAATACCGGGCCTCCAACAAGAATGCGACCTATGCCCCCAAGTGGTCGCACTCCAACAAGATCGAGTTCGTGGTGTGGACGGTGCCCACTGTGATCGTAGCGGTGCTGGGCTACCTGGTGTGGACCGACACCCATGATCTGAGCCCGTACAAGCCGTTGGTGTCTGCGCACAAGCCGATCAACGTCGAAGCCATCGCCATGGACTGGAAATGGCTGTTCATCTACCCGGATCAGCATATAGCCACGGTCAACCAGCTCGAATTCCCGGCCAACGTGCCTGTGAATTTCCGCATCACTTCGGACACCGTCATGACCTCCTTCTTTATTCCCCGCCTGGGCAGCCAGATCTACGCCATGGCCGGGATGCAGACCAGGGACAGTCTGCTGGCCACTGAGCCGGGGACTTACGTCGGGCGCAACTGTCAGTTCAGCGGTCGCGGCTTCTCCAACATGCAGTTCAACGCGATCGCGACCTCCCCACAGCAGTTCAAGAACTGGGTCGAGAAGATCAAGCAGTCGGGAAGCAACCTCGGCATGGCCAAGCTGAAAGAGCTCGAGAAGCCGAGCAGGGTCAATCCGGTGACCTACTACTCCTCGGTTCGTCCGCACCTGTTCGACTACATCATCCATAAGTACGTGGGCGGCGGCACGGCGACTATGACTGCGAACGCTGCACAGAAGAAACCACACGCATAAAAGGGCGACTGACATGCTCGGGAAACTGACTCTTTCGGCTATACCCTACGACAACCCCATTATCATGGGGGCGGTGGCGTTTTCGATCCTGGTCGCCGCCGTGGTCCTGGGATCGATCACCTACTACGGGAAGTGGGGCTACCTCTGGAAGGAATGGCTGACCTCGGTGGATCACAAGAAGATCGGGGTCATGTACATCATCCTGGCGCTGGTGATGCTGCTGCGCGGCTTCGCGGACGCGATCATGATGCGGGCCCAGCAGGCCTTCTCCTTCGGGGCGTCCCACGGCTACCTGCCGGCCCATCACTTCGATCAGATCTTCACCGCCCACGGCACCATCATGATCTTCTTCATGGCGATGCCCTTCCTGGTGGGCCTGATGAACATCGCCGTGCCGCTGCAGATCGGCGCCCGGGACGTCGCCTTCCCGTTCATGAATTCCGTCAGCCTGTGGCTGACCGTCGTCAGCGCCATGCTTGTCATGGTGTCGTTGGGCGTCGGGGAATTCTCACAGGCGGGCTGGACCGGTTACCCGCCCCTCAGCGAGCTGCACTTCAGTCCGGGAACCGGCGTCGATTACTGGATCTGGTCCATCCAGATCAGCGGCATCGGGACGCTACTGACCGGTATCAACTTCCTGATCACCATTCTCAGGATGCGCGCGCCGGGCATGACCCTCATGAAGATGCCCGTGTTCACCTGGACGGCGCTGTGCACCAGCATCCTGATCATTCTGGCGTTCCCCGCCCTCACCGCAACCCTGGCGATGCTGACCCTGGATCGGTACCTGGGCATGCATTTCTTCACCAACGGCCTGGGCGGCAACATGATGATGTACACCAACCTGCTGTGGGTCTGGGGCCATCCGGAGGTTTACATCCTCATCCTGCCGGCCTTCGGCGTCTTCTCCGAAGTGGTGGCCACCTTCTCCGGCAAGCGGCTGTTCGGCTATACGTCGATGGTCTACGCCACCATGGCCATCGCCTTCCTGTCGTTCACCGTATGGCTGCACCATTTCTTCACCATGGGTGCCGGCCCGAACGTCAACGCCTTCTTCGGCATCACGACCATGATCATCGCGGTGCCGACCGGGGTGAAGATCTTCAATTGGCTGTTCACCATGTATCGGGGACGGGTCCAGCTGAACTCGGCCATGTACTACACGCTGGGTTTCATCGTGACCTTCGTCATTGGCGGGATAACCGGCATCGTGCTGGCCATTCCTCCGGCCGATTTCGTGCTGCACAACAGCCTCTTCCTCGTCGCGCACTTCCATAACATGCTGATTCCGGGTGCGCTGTTCGGCTACTTTGCCGGCTATACCTACTGGTTCCCCAAGGCGTTCGGCTTCCGTCTCAACGAGAAATGGGGCAAGCGCGGCTTCTGGGGTTGGATGATCGGCTTCTACGTCGCCTTCATGCCCCTGTACGTGCTTGGCTTCATGGGCATGCCCCGGCGCATGGTGCACTACAACAATCCGGCCTGGCACCCCTACCTGCAGGTTGCTGCCATCGGCGCCGTGATCGTGCTGCTGGGGATCGTCTGCCAGATCATCCAGCTGGTGGTGAGCATCAAGGAGCGCGCCGAGACCCGGGACGTGACCGGCGACCCGTGGAACGGCCGCACGCTGGAATGGTCGACCTCGTCGCCCGCTCCGTTCTACAACTTCGCGCAGGTCCCGGTCATTCACGACCTGGACGCCTTCACCGACATGAAGGAAAAGGGCATCGCCTACGAACGGCCCAAGGAGTACCACGACATTCACATGCCCAAGAACACCGCTGTGGGCTTCGTGATCGGCATGCTCGCCTTCGTGTTCGGATTCGCCATGATCTGGCATATCTGGTGGATGGCGGGCGCCAGCGCACTGGGCATGGTCATCTCGGTCATCGTGCGTGCGACCAGCGAGGACGTCGACTACTACGTGCCGGCCGCCGAGGTGGAGCGAATCGAGAACCAGCGCCACAGCCAGCTCGGTTCGCTGTCGACGGTGGATGTCGGCGACCAGGGCGATTGGGAAGTCGCTGCTCCCGCGTGAGCCAGCGAACATGACACAAACAAGTTCGGCGGATAAATCATGACTACTGACGTTTTGGATACTTTCCCTGCTCACGCAGAGGATCATGAGCACGCGGATCCGGTCGCCACTACGGCATTCGGCTTCTGGATCTACATCATGAGCGACTGCATTCTGTTCGCGACGGTGTTTGCCGGCTTCGTGGTGCTCAGCCACAACTATGCCGGCGGTCCGACCGGAAAAGAGCTTTTCGACCTGAAGTACACGCTCGGCGAAACCATGTTCCTGCTGTTCAGCAGCGTGACCTACGGCTTTGCCATGCTGGCCATGCACAAGGAGCGCAAACAGCAGGTCCTCGGCTGGCTGCTGGTCACGTTCCTGCTCGGACTCGGATTCATCGTCATGGAGGTGAACGAGTTCACGCAGATGGTGGTGGCCGGACACGGCCCCGACCGCAGCGGGTTCCTGTCCGGGTTCTTCACGCTGGTGGGCACCCACGGCTGCCACGTGACCATGGGCCTGATCTGGATGGCAGTCATGATGGCGCAGGTCATGACCAAGGGGCTGACCACGCCCGTTCAGTCGCGCCTGATGCGACTGAGCATGTTCTGGCATTTCCTGGACATTGTGTGGATCGGCGTGTTCACGGTTGTCTATCTGACGGGGGTGATGTAATGGAACACGATGCAGCCATCAGCCATAGCGGCGCCAGCAAGGGAACTCTGAGTTCCTACGTGACCGGCTTTATCCTGGCCATCGTCCTCACCGTCATTCCTTTCTGGCTGGTGATGAGCGGCGCGCTGTCCCCTGGACACACCCTGGCCGCCATCTTTTCCGCGGCAGTGGTTCAGATACTGGTGCACCTGCACTACTTCCTGCACCTGGACAGATCGTCCGAGGAACAGTGGAACGTGATGGCCATCGCGTTTACCGCCATTGCCGTGGTTGTCGTGGTGGGCGGGTCGCTGTGGATCATGGTCAACCTGCACGAGCGCATGGGCGACACATCCCTGCTGATCCATGCTCTGCGCCCGATGATCGGCTGAGCACGCCGGCCTGGCCGGGCGGCGCCCTGCACAGGGTCGCCGCCCGGACGGCGGCTGCGAAAGCCACCGTGCCACCCTCCCGCGCTTACCCCGAATACCCCCATTCCCCCGCAGCAGACCGCGCCCGCGGTACAATAGCGCCTCCCGGACGACAGGCATGCATCGGCGGCAGGCCGCTGCGTTGCGTGGCAGCGGCCGTCCCTGCCAGGGCACGCCTGCGCCCCGCCCCGGAACGCCGGAACCGGCCGCGGCCGAGTGGAACCCGCCATTGGCGCCTTTCGAACGCCCGGCGGAATCCGCCGCCCATCGACCGGCGGGCCCGCCGCAACGCTTCCTGAAAAGGACACAAAACGAACCGGGATTTCGGTTGTCCCATCGTTTGGTTATACGATAACCGCCTCCCACAGACGGCCAAAAGAGGAAAGGTAACGCCATGGTGTCCGGCCCCAGAGAGACAGTCACCCCTTTTCGCCCCATCCCGCTCGAAGTTCCGGACGGCATGAAGCCGAACGAGTTCTTCAACAGCCCGGAAAACATCAACGATCTGGTGCACAACAACGGTCTGCTGCAGAACCCGGAAGGGCTGCTGATGTACCGCAAGGCAATCGGACACAGCAACGAGTTCGACACCTCCATCATCTACAACACGTCCCGCACCATCCTGGACCCGCTGGGGCGTCCGGTGCGGCGCACCCAGGTGCCGACGCCGGTCAAGAGCGTCTGGAACCGCATGAACCAGATCATCGTCGAGTACATGCTGGAGCGCTACCCGGACCCTGACAAACACCTGGTACTGGCCGGCGAAGCGTGCCTGGATGCGACCTGGCCCCTCGCCATGCCCGGCGTACCGAGCATCCGCATGCTGCACAACCACTTCATCGTGTTCAGCAAGGCACAGCTGCGCGACTCCCCGTTCGCGGACCCCAACAACCCGAACCTGACCGATGGTGGCCAGCATTCCCTGTTCCAGGCCTATATGCGCGATGTCTATCGCGCCTTCTTCGACGAACTCGACCTGCGCGTGCTGCGCCCGTGCCGCGACGGATCGTGCAGGATCGCACTCACGGGCTACCCGCAGGGACTGCCCAGTTGGGAAGTGCCCGGCGGCGTGGAATCGCTCAAGGACCCCCGCTTCTGGAAGGAATACGACATACTCGTCAAGGGCTTCATCGATTTCTACCGCACCTTCTTCGGACAGGTTTCCACGCGCAACGCCCCGCTGCCCGAAGGCATCTACTTTCCGGATCTGGTGGAGAACAAGCTGCAGTTCAATAACGATTTTCTCAAGACGGCCAAGATGGTTCGCGACCGCTGCATCCACGACAGCAAGTACGCCAACGCAATCCGCTGGCAGCCCGCCTTCAAACAGGTGATCTACCGCAACGACGAAGGCAAGCTGATCGTCACCATCAGCCAGAACTCCATCGGCAACGCCATCACCGAACTGCTCGGGGTGGTGGTCAAGCGCGTCCCGGACGCGGAGGCCTACGGTCGCGCCGAACCGGCCCTCATCGAGAAGCTCCTGGAAGTGCGCCGGCGGCTGATGGAGGCCGATCTGGGCGAGGGTATCGCCACCGATCAGTGGGGCACCGATTGACCGGCACTCCGTCCGCCTGAGCCGCCACGACGCCTGTCCTCACCGATCTCACCCTTGATCTAGCGCAAGGGTTCGGGCGTGCCGCGGTGGGATACTGGCCCCAATCCAAATCGGGTTGGACAGGAGTACAGGCCAGTGAATGCAGTCATCGACGAACAGCGTGTCTACGCGGCTCTCAACGGCGTCATGGACCCGGAGCTTCACCACGGGCTGGTGGATCTGGGGATGATCCGGGATGTGGACATTGCCGACGATACGATCCGCGTGGAACTTCAGCTCACCACGCCCCATTGCCCTTTCGCCGGCGAAATCGTCGCTCGGGTACGCACCGCGCTGATGGAGCTCGAAGGCGTGCGCACCGTGGAGGTCAGCCGGGCCTGCCTGGGAGACGCCTGAGGCCTGTCGCGAGGACCGGGCGGTCGCAACCGGAAGGCGCCCGGCGCGGGCTGTCCCGGCCGCCCTCTCAACGAATGAGTTCGGCCTGACCGGGGCGCTGACGGGTGCGGGCCGGACGGGGTCCCTTGCGGGCGGCCTGGCGCACCAGAGGATCCTCGTCGCCAAGCAGCCGCTCGCGCTGTTCGTCGGTCAACAGCGGATTGCGGGCGACGAAGTAGCGGACGTTGGGGTCCGGATCGTTCACGCACCGATCCACCTGCCAGGCGGTCAGGTCGCGGCGTTTGGCGATGCACAGCCGGATCACATGGTCGGGGTCTTCCAGCAGTGCCGTGATCTCCCCGGGACGCAGATCCATGCGACGCGCGAAGTAGCACTTGACGTGCATCCACTGCTCATCGAGCATCAGCGGCCGATAGGCCTCCGGCAGGGCCGCGCTGAGCGCCAGTTCCATGCGCTGTGACAACGACAAGCCCTTGTAGGTCTTTTCCAGGCTGCTCACCGCAATATACCTCTCCAGACAGCCGGCCCATGGTAGGAAAATTGCCGGCCCGGGTCCATGGCGCCTCCGTCCCGACGCGCACACCCTAAAGTACGGCCGCCGGCGGCCGATCACCATCTGTACGCAACCCCCAGCAGCTCTGGCGCAAGACCATGGACAGCGACCACGTAGCCACCCGGATCCTCGTCGTCGACGACTCCCGTCTGATGCGCGTCGCCGCGCGCCGCATTCTCGCCAAGCATTATGACGTGGTGGAAGCCGACAGCGGGCAGGCGGCCTGGGATATCCTGCTCATGGACCCGTCGGTGCGGGTCACGGTATCGGATCTGTCCATGCCCGAACTGGACGGGCTAGGTCTGCTCGAGCGGCTGCGAAAAGGCGACCAGCAGCGCCTGCGGGACATGCCCGTTATCGTAGTGACGGGGGCTGAAGACGACGATATCCGCACCAAGGAAGCCGTCTTCGCAGCCGGTGCTTCCGATTTCATCCATAAGCCGTTCGATCCTGTGGACCTGCTGGCCCGGGTACAGGCCCAGACCCGGCTTGCCCACACCTCGGACGCGCTGCGCGAGCAGCAGGACACGCTGCGTGAACAGTCCGCCGTGGACCCGCTCACGGGACTGGCCACCGCCAAGCGCTTTCACGCCCTGGGTCAGCAGCAGCTTGCCTACGCCATCCGCCATCGGACCGAACTGGCAGTGGTACGCATGCGGGTGGACGGGCTCGATCAGGCCCCGGAACCGCTCCGGGAGTCCGTGCTCAAGCGTGCCGCGAGGCTGCTGGAAAGCCGACTGCGCCGGGAAGACACGGCCGCGTACCTGGGTGACTGCGAATTCGCCCTGCTGCTGCCGGCCGCCAACCCGGTGGGCGCCAGACGACTAGCGGAACGTTTGTGTACCGATATCGCCAATATCGACGCCGGCAACGGCCATGTCCCCGCGATCGCGCTCCACGCCCGCTCGGGCGTGGCCGCACCGATCGTCCAGGCGGGCATGCACTTCGACGCATTGTTCGCCGCCGCTGGACCGGCCGCCCCGGACGCGCCCAACCGCCAACCGGCACCCGAGCCGCCGGCGCCGCCGCCTGATCTCGAGACTGCGCTGGCCCTGATCGAACGCGGCAGCATCGACCGCCTCGGGCCGCACCTCGATCACCTGGTACGCCGCACCCTGCCCCTGCTGGAACTGTGGAACCGCAACACCGGCGGTCGACTGGACGCCTTCCTGCAGCAACTGAACGTCCCCGCCGAACACTGACCGCTCCCCGGCACTCGCGGCCGGCCCTCCACTGTGCTTTATAATCCCCCGGAATCACCAACCGAACCGGGAGAATCCGCCTTATGCCATCTTTTGACGTGGTTTCGGAAGTGGACCGGCACGAGGTTTCCAATGCCGTCGACCAGACCAACCGGGAAGTGGGCACGCGCTTCGACTTCAAGGGCTCCAGCGCCGGCAGCGAAGTTGCCGAAGACGTGATCACCGTGCGCGGAGACAACGAGTTCCAGGTCGACCAGGTGCGGGACATACTCTACAAAAAGATCGCTAAACGGGGCGTGGACGTAGCCGCCCTGAAGGAAGACAAGACCGAGGTGAGCGGCAACCAGGCGCGCCAGCGCATCACGGTGCGCCAGGGAATAGATGCAGACACGGCCAAGAAGCTCGTGCGCCTGGTCAAGGACAGCAAGCTCAAGGTACAGGCCAGCATCCAGGGCGAGAAGGTACGGATATCCGGCAAGAAACGGGACGATCTTCAGGACGCCATTGCCTTGCTGCGCAAGGCGGAACTGGATCTGCCCCTGCAGTACGAAAACTTCCGCGACTGAAGACGGTCAGATCATTCGGCCAGGCTGATATCGCGGCCGATCTTGGCGGCAAATGCCTTTTCCAGGGTTTCGGTCAACGTGACGCCGGTACGGTCGTCCAGCCATTCGCCGCGCCCCCCGTCGAAACCGAAGTGGGCCGGCCCGAGGGGCGAGGCCACCCATATCTGCTCCAGGGGTTCCTGCCGATTGATCACGATCTGGCCGCCGTCGTCGAACTCGACCTTGAGCACGCCGTCCACCAGGTCCACATCCACGTCCTCCAGGGCGTCGTGGTTCTCGATACGCTCCATGATCTGCTCCAGAACCTGACTGGCGCGCACAGCGAAGGAAAGCTCTGCCATGATGGTGCCCTCGTCGTATCGGCCGGCGACCGGCCCGCTCGTGGCGGGCAATGATGGGGTAGCCCCGCGCGCAAATCAACCTGCCGTCCGAGCCTGTGTTTCTACTTCGGCAGGCCCTGAGCTAGAATAGGCGCCTTTCCGTGTCCACACGGCGCCCGCCCGGCGACGGGCACCGTGCTCTGCACGCAACTCACACTCGAGAACGCCATGCCCAGACAGAACAGCTACTCGTATGAAGAACTGATCAAATGCGGCCGCGGCGACTTGTTCGGACCCGGAAATGCGCAACTGCCCCTCCCCCCCATGCTGATGTTCGACCGCATCACCCATATCGCCGAGGACGGAGGCACCCACGGTAAGGGCCAGATGGTGGCGGAGTTGGATCTCCGGCCGGATCTGTGGTTTTTCGAATGCCACTTCGAAGGCGATCCGGTCATGCCGGGGTGTCTGGGCCTGGATGCCCTGTGGCAGATGGTCGGCTTCTATCTGGGGTGGATAGGGGGACCGGGCCGCGGCCGGGCACTGGGATCGGGCGAGGTCAAGTTCAGCGGCCAGGTGACGCCGGCCAACAGCAAGCTGGTCTACCGGGTCGACCTCAAACGTGTGATCCAACGACGCCTTTACATGGGCATCGCCGACGGCGCGGTGGAAGTGGACGGTCGCAGCATCTACGCCGCCAAGGACCTGCGGGTGGGGCTGTTCACGTCAACCGAAAGCTTCTGATCGCCATGCCGGCGTCCTGAAGCAGGCGCCGCACCGCCGCCTCGGACAGGTCGCGGACGATGAACACCAACTTTCCGATGGGCAGGCCCGGCGCCGCATCTGTCAGCGCCAGCGGAGGGTGAAGCAGATGCTGGACGGCGTGGACCACCACCGGCCCGGCCTCGCCGCGTACCGCAACGACGCCCTTCAAACGCAGCAGTTCCCCGCCGTGCTCCCGAACCAGCGTCTGCAAAGCCCCGGACAGGACTTCGGCCGCCACCGGACCCGCCAAGTCGATGGAGAATGATGTGACGCCGTGACCGGCGTCAGATGGAGCGCCACGGTCGGCGCCCAACCAGGCCTGCACATCGGCCCCTTTGCGTGCGGCGTCGTAGAGTCCACCCGCCAGCAGGCGCTCGGCAGACACGCCGCCATGGACAGCGGTCAGCAGGGTCGCGGCGGGATTGATCCGTTGCAGGGCCCCCATCACGCGGGAGATCTTCGCCGCGCCGGCCAGATCGGTCTTGGTGACCACCAGCCGATCGGCCATAGCGGCCTGCTTGACCGCTTCGGGAAACTCGTCCAGTTGGGACTCCCCCAGCATCCCGTCCACCAGGGCAATGACGGTCTGCAGCCGGTAGCGGGCATTGACCAGGGGATCGGCCAGCAACGTGTGAAGGATGGGCGCCGGGTCCGCCAGACCGGTGGTCTCTATGCATACCCTTTCGAACTCGGGCACCTCCATGCGTACCCGTTTTAGGAACAGGTTGCGCAAGGTGGTGATCAGGTCCCCGCGCAGCGAACAGCACACGCAGCCTCCGTCGAGCACCACCAGATCCTCGGAGGCGGTGGCGATCAGACGATGATCCAGACCTACGGTCCCGAATTCGTTGACCACCACCGCTGTGCGGCCCATGCCCGGCTCGTGCAGCAGGTGGTTGAGCAACGTGGTCTTGCCGCTGCCCAGAAAGCCGGTCACCACGAACACCGGCAGGCGTTCGGCCAGCTGCCCGACGGGTTCGAAACGGCCCCGCTCCCCGCTCATGCCTGCAACTCCCGCCACAGTGCGTCCAGGCGCTTGGGCGATACCGTGTAGGCGGTACGCAATTCCTGGGCGAACAGGGACACCCGGTACTCCTCCAGCATCCAGCGGTACTCTTCCAGCTTCTCGCTGCGCCCTGCGTCGGCGGCGGCGCGCTCCGCATAGCGCTGCCAGAGGGGCGCCACGGCCAGCATATTCTGTCGATCGCGGACCGGATTCCGGTCAAGCTTCTTGAGGCGGATATTCACCGCTTGAACGTAGCGCGGCAGGTGACGCAACCAGCGTGGGGACGTGTGGGTCACAAAGCCCGGATAGACCAGGGCGTCCAGTTGACCCCGTGCGTCGCCCACCGCCGCCAGCCACTGGGGCGGGACGCTGCCCTTGAGCTGGCGCGCCGCCTCATGGTACTCGGCCAGCGCCGACGCCACCCAACCGCAGATGGCGTTGGCGGTCTCGCCCAGACGCGCCTGGGCCTGTCGGGCCCGGTCCGCAAACGCCTCCGGCGTGCGCACCTCCCCGTCCCCGCCTTGCGGATAGAAGGCGGCCCAAACGATCGCGTCCACCAAATCCCGCTTGAGGTCATCGCAGCGGCCCAGCGCCGCGTAGTGCAGGCACATGCGGTCGATACCGGGGAGGTGTCGGGCCACATCCTTGATTGCCCGCGCCGCCTGGCGCCGGAACAGACGCAGCACGCCGACCCGGTGGGCCTCGCGGGCCGCATCCGGAGCATCCAGCACCCGCAGAGCGGCACCGTCGCCGGCGTCCACCAGAGCCGGATAGCCCCGTACGGTCATGCCGTCGCGCTCCGCTTCCACCACCTCCGGCAACGGGCCGAAGTCCCAGCTCTCCACCTGCCCGCGCTCCAACCCTTCCCAGGAGCGCGCTCTGAAGCTGCGCTGGGCACGCTCGCCCAGTTGCGCCTGCAAGGCACCCAGATCCCGCCCTGCCGCCAACTCCCGGCCCGCGCTGTCGGTCACAACGAAACGCATGAAAAGGTGCACAGGCAACTGTTCCGGACGCCAGCTGCCGGCGGGGATTTCCACGCCCGTCATGCGCGTCAGCTGTCCGCCGACGGCATCCAGCAGGGGTTGATCATGGCGATTCAGGGCCTGTATGCATGCATCGGCAAATTGCGGGGCCGGTACGAAGTGACGGCGCAGTCCCTTGGGCAGCGACTTGATCAGCGCAATCACCTTCTCCTGCAGCAGCCCCGGCACCAGCCATTCGAAAGGCTCCGCCTGCAACTGGTTGACGGCCGCCAGAGGGATAATGGCCGCCACTCCGTCCCGTTCGCTGCCCGGATCGAAATGGTAGGATAGGGCCAGACGCAGCCCTGCGATCTCCAGGTGGTCGGGGAAGCGGGCCTCGGTGATGCCGTCGGCACCATGCTGCATCAGAAAGTCGCGGGTCAACTCCAGCAGGCCGGGGTGCAGCGCCTCGGCCTCACGCCGCCAGCGCTCGAAGGCCGCGCCGCTGCAGATGCCCTGGGGAATGCGTTCATCGTAAAAACGGTACAGCAGTTCCTCGTCCACCAGCAGATCCCGGCGACGGGACTTGGCCTCCAGGGTCTCGATCTCCCGGACCAGCGCCCGGTTGTGGGCAAAAAAGGCCGCCCGCGTCTGATACTCGCCCCGCACCAGTGCACCCCGGATGAACAACTCGCGGGACAGCACGGGATCGATGGACCCGTAGTTGACCTTCCGCCTGGCCGCCAGCACCAGACCGTAGAGGGTCACCTTCTCGAATGCCGCCACCCGCGCCGGACGCTTCTCCCAATGGGGCTCGAAGTAGTTGCGCTTGACCAGGTCCCCGGCCAGGCGCTCCACCCACTGGGGCTCGATGGCGGCGACGGTATGAGCGTAGCGCCGTCCGGTCTCCAGCAACTCTGCCGCCATGATCCATTTCGGGCCCTTCTTCCCCAACGCGGAGCCCGGGAAGATGCTGAGCTTGAGGTTGCGCGCGCCGGTGTACTCGCGGTTGTCCGTCTTGAACGCCACGTTGCCCAGCAGTCCCGCCAGCAGCGCCCTGTGTACGGCATCGTACCCGGCCTCGGTCTGGTCGGGGCGCATGGCCATGGCGGCGGCCAGCTCCTTGAGCTGGCGATGGGTGTCGTGCCAGTCCCGCAGCCGCATGAAGGACAGAAAATGCTCCCTGCACCACTTGCGCAGCTTGTTCTGGGACAAGTGGCGCTGCTGCTCGTGATAGCTCTCCCAGAGCTTGAGGTAAGCCAGAAAATCCGAACGCGGATCGCTGAACAGCCGGTGCTTCTCGTCGGCGGCCTGCTGCTGGTCCAGGGGACGCTCCCGGGGGTCCTGCACCGCCAGCGCCGAGACGATGATCAGCGCTTCGTGCAGACAACGTTCCTCACGAGCCGCCAGCACCATGCGCCCCAGGCGCGGGTCCACCGGCAGCCTGGCCAGTTGCCGACCGATGTCCGTCAGGCGTTGACGCCCGTCCACCGCGCCGAGTTCGTGAAGCAGCTTGAAGCCGTCCCGCACATAGCGGCTGTCGGGAGGGTCGATGAACGGAAAGCGTTCGATGTCGCCCAGTCCCAGGGCCAGCATCTGCAGAATGACCGCCGCCAGGTTGGTGCGGCGGATCTCCGGTTCGGTATAGCGGGCACGACCCCGATAATCCTGTTCGCCGTAGAGGCGGATGCAAATGCCGGCCGCCACCCGCCCGCAACGCCCGGCACGCTGATCCGCGGACGCCTGGGACACCGCCTCGACGGGCAGGCGCTGGACCTTGGTGCGATAGCTGTAGCGGCTGATGCGCGCCAGGCCGCTGTCCACCACATAGCGGATACCCGGCACGGTGAGGGAGGTCTCCGCCACGTTGGTCGCCAGCACGATGCGCCGGCCGCCATGACCCTGAAACACCCGGTTCTGCTGGTCCGCCGACAGCCTCGCGTAAAGCGGCAGGATCTCCGTGTGGGGCGGATGGTGCTTGCGCAGCCGCTCCGCGCTCTCGCGGATCTCGCGCTCGCCCGGAAGAAACACCAGTACGTCGCCACTGCCGGCGCGGGCGAGCTCGTCCACCGCATCCACCACCGCCTGGGGCAGGTCCGCTTCCCTGCTGTCCAGGTCTCCCGCGTCCCGTTCCCGGTAGCGGATTTCCACCGGGTAGGTACGGCCGGAGACCTGGATGACGGGTGCGTCGTCGAAATGCCTGGAGAAGCGCTCGGGATCGATGGTGGCCGAAGTGATGATGACCTTGAGGTCCGGCCGGCGTGGCAGCAGCCGTTTCAGGTAGCCCAGCAGGAAATCGATGTTCAGGCTGCGCTCGTGGGCCTCGTCGATAATCAGGGTATCGTATTGGTTGAGGTCGGGGTTTTCCTGGGTCTCGGCCAGCAGAATGCCGTCGGTCATCACCTTGACGAAGCTGTCCCGGCCCACCCGGTCCTGGAAACGCACCTTGTAACCGACGGCGTCCCCCACCCCGGTGCCCAGCTCCTCGGCGATACGCGCCGCCAGACTGCGGGCTGCGATGCGCCGCGGTTGGGTGTGACCGATCATGCCGGCGGCCCCCCGGCCGAGTGCCAGACAGATCTTGGGAAGCTGGGTGGTCTTGCCGGAACCGGTTTCACCGCACACGATCACCACCTGATGGGCGGCGATGGCGGCGCCGATTTCCTCCCGACGCTCCACCACCGGCAGGGCGTGCGGATAGCGGGGCACCGGCAGGGACTGCTGGCGCCGCCGGCGCTCGGCGCAGGAACGGGCCACGTCGTCGCCGAGGGCCTGCAGCGCCGAGTCCACCGCCCGTCCCTGGCGGGCGCGGCGCTGGAGCGTACGCAGCCGTTTCCGGAGTGGTCCCTGGTCGGCCAGCATGCACTCGGGAAGGGCCTGCACCAGAGCGGCCAGAGGAGATGGTTGCATAACGCGAAAGGCGAACACTGTGGATGGAACGACGGCCGACCTCAGAGGGCGGCGTGAGCTATTGTAACATTCACGGTGCGGGGCCGCGGTGACTTGCGCGGCGGCACCCCGGCAGGCGTGCGCCGCTGCACGGGCAATCCTGTTATGCTGTCAGGGACGGGCCAGACGATTGATTTTCTTTAAGTAAAGGACGACAAATGTCCCTCTGCAAAAGAGGCGATAGGAATAACCGCCGGCCTGTTGCAGTCTACCTAGTTGGCTGTCCAAGCGCGCCGCAGATCCGGAACTGCCCACGGATTCTCGAACCGCTGCCGGGCACAGGCAACGGAAGTCGACACCGGCACCCGGCCCGCCGCCGGAGCACGACGCTTCGGACACGCTTCAAGTCGATACCACAGAGCCGCACCAGACACACAGAGGTAATCCAATGACCGACGAAGTTCGACGCCGCCGCCGCAGCTTTCTTGGCTGGATGGCGGGTACCGCGGGCCTTTTCACCCTCAGCCGCACGGCCCGCGCCCAGCATTCGCAAGGACGGGACACCTCCCTGTTCGGTGAGCCCAAACACAAGGTCGTGTACCAGCTCAACAAGGCGGACCATCAGTACGTCGAGGATGTCCTGTTTTCCGTCGGGGAATTGCTGCGCAAGTACGGCGACGAAATCCATATCGTGGTCACCGCCTTCGGACCGGGCATACAGGTCCTTGGCAAGCACCCGGAGCGGCCCATCCCCAAGGTATTGCGCGAACGGGCCTCCAGCCTGTCGCTTTACGGCGTGCAGTTCCATGCCTGCCACAACACCATGAAGAGCCTGGACTGGGACAAGGGCGACCTGGTGGACTATGCCATCATCGTCCCCATAGGCGCGGACGACATCATGCGCCTGCAGGAGAAAGGCTACGCCTATCTGAGCTGGTAACCGCCCCCCCACCGTGTCCGACGGCCGTAACCTTCTACACTTGTGGTCGAGGGAGGCGTTGAACGCATCCCGCCGACACACCCATCGGACCAAAGGGGAAATAACGTCATGAAGGTCGAGAAGCTGCCTGACGGTCACATTGCTCTGCAGTTCACCGCCGAAGAAGCGCGCAAGCTCGATGCCCAGATCGCCGAGCATACCGGCAACGACATGCCCACCGAGGCGCTCAATCTTGCCAGCGCCCTGCGCAGTGCCTGGTACGAAGTCAACGACGACTTTCGCCAGCCACCCCGTGCCTGGGAGCCGGGCGCCCGCTTCCCCACCATGGACTAGACGGAGGATCGCCATGTTCATGCGCGAACAGAGCAAGCAGAAGATCGAGGTCGTCGTGGACGCGAAGGAAGCCCAGCATATTCTGGAAGGCCTGGAGCGGTTCCACGAGGCGTTCGACGAAGTCGGCCAGGAACTCGAACGCCAGCTCAAGGACGCCGGTGTCGCACCGCCGGCCAAGCCCGACCACATCCGCTACGAGTACGCCCCGCCCCTGGACTGACGTCCGCCCGTCGGGCCGGCCCTGCAGCCCGGAATGGGACAGCCACCTGCTGCGACATTCCGGGCTGCGCCATTTACCGGGACGGCCGTCTTGGTAAACTACGGTCGGCCATGTCACTGTTCGACTATTTCACCGCTGCCGCCGTTCCGCCGGACAGCGCCGGCAGAACGCTGGTGGTTGGCGAGCCCCTGTTGCTGTCCGCGGCGGAGGGCTTTCTGCAGCGGCTGGAACCGCGCTTCGGACCGTTGACCCTGGGCATTGTGGGCGACGGCCCGTACACCGGGCAGCGCCCGACGGTAGAACTGGCGGAACGCCACCGGGCCGGCGCCAAGCGCGTGCGTCGGCTGCAACCTCCAAGAGTCATCATGCTGGGCCGGGCGGCGGACCGCTTCGACCTGCCCGCCGCGGCACCCTGCCCCGTGTACTGGATCAATGCCGCAGACCCACGGGCCGCCCGGGCCGGCTGCCGACTGGTCATGGTGGCGGGGGAATTCCAGAGCCGCACTATCACCGGCGCCCGACTCACGGGCGATCCGCTGCTGGCGCTCGACGCGCTACCGACGGTGGACACCTCCGACGAGCTGTGCGAGCGGTTTCGCGAGTTTCGCAGCCGCGATTACTGGATCAGCTACTTCGCAGCCACCGGCGAAGGCGAGGAAGCGCTGGCCTACGGCGTCTTCTTCGAACTGGCCCGCCAGCGTCAGGGCCTGCTGGTACTGGCGCCCCGGGACCCGGACCGCTATGAGCCGGTGTATCGCGAAAGTCTCAAATACCACCTGCCGACCAACCGCCACGGCCGTCTGATGACCTCCTACGTTCCCCACCAGACCCGCGTCTACTACGTGGAGGACGACGAGGTCATGAAGCGGCTCTACGGGTGCGTGGACTTCGTGGTGGCGGGCGCCACCCTGGACGAGCAGGCTCGCCACGAGCCCGACTTGATCACCCCCATGGCCTACGGTCGGCCGGTGATCGTCGGGCCGGCCCACCGGCGCCATCCGGCCGTGGAAAGCGCCCTGGCGGCCCGGGTGGTGCTGGCTGCCGACCACACCGAGGGGCTGGTGGACGCCTGTCGGCTGCTTGCCACCGACCCCGGGCGCCGGCGGTCCCTGGGGCGCACGGCCCGCGACTGGTTGCAGCATCAGGTGGGTGCCACCGATCGGGTCCTGCAACTGATTGAATAGGGAACACCGGCCTGGGCGCCAGGTTTGTTCAGTTCGACCCGGACTGGCTATAATCCCAAGCGGTAAGTCGCCGCATGGCTGGGGGGCCTAGAGCGACGACACCCGACTATAACAACGCTTACCAACCACCACCGCCAAGAGGGAGGATCATGAGAAACCATTCGCTGCTGCGTGTGTGCGCGCTGAGCGCGGGCCTGGCCTTGGCCGGCTCCGCTGTCGCGGCCGGCAACCCGACGGCCGGGCGCCTGAAGGCGTTCACCTGTTTCGGTTGTCACGGCATACCGGGCTACACCAACGCCTATCCCCAATACAACGTACCCAAGCTGGGCGGCCAACACGCCGAGTACATCGTTAAGGCACTGAAGGAGTACAAGGACGGCCAGCGCAGCCATCCGACCATGCATGCCCAGGCATCCTCGCTGTCCGAACAGGACATGGAAGACATCGCTGCCTTTTTCTCCACCTTCAAGAATGACTGAGGACTTTCCGCGTCGTCGTGCGCTGTCGGCGAAAACCGGGCTTATCCATTGAGCCGCAAGCCACAGACGACCGGACACGATCCAGGGCACCGAGATATCCATTTGCACAAAGGGCATGTCATGAACAAGTTCGCTATCGCACTATCCGCTCTGCTGCTTACCGGTTACGCCGCCCAGACTCTGGCCGCCGGCGATCCGGCAGCCGGGAAACAGAAGTCCACCACCTGCGCGGCCTGCCACGGGGCCGACGGCAACAGCACCAGCGCGCAGTTTCCGCGGCTGGCCGGCCAATACGCCAGCTACATCGTGCAGGCGCTCAAGGAATACAAGGACGGCCAACGCAAGAACGCCATCATGAAGGGATTCGCCAGCGGCCTGTCCGAGCAGGACCGCGAAGATTTGGCGGCGTATTTCAGCAGCCAGAAGGGACTGATCGCGCCCAAGCTCGACCGGCGCAGCAACGTAGAGTGACGTCCCGGGCTGGGCGCCCGCGCTCGGCGCCCAGCTTTCGATCCCGCCTGCGACGTCGGACCATTTGTCCGGCCGCGCCTCGCCCGGTCAATGGTCCTTGTCCGCCCCGTTGGCGGACTTGCCATGGCTGAGATAGATGGCCGCGGCAATCAGCACGATACCTATGGCCAGGTACAGCAGGTCCAGGGCGTTGTTGAATTGCATCTCCAAAGCGTGCTCGAAATACTTCACTACCAGAATCAGCAACACGACCTTGGCCAGACGGTTCTTCAGGTCATCCAGGGATTTGATCAGCAGCACACGCTCGCCGAATTCCGACTGTTCCGCCACGTCGATACGGCTCACGAACAACTCGTACAACCCCAGGGCGAAGATGAGCATGATAGTGGCGAGCAAATAGCCGTCCACCACTTCCACCACGTGGGTCACTACGGTCGCGCGCATCTCGATGCGCGCCTGGGCGGCAAGCCCCGGGTCCGCGTAGTGGCTGAGGTGCGCCAGCAGATACACCACGTCCACCGTGGCCACGTAGAACATGGCGAACGCCACCACGATACTGGCGATCACCGCCGCCAGCACCACCAGCCGGCTGTTCCACAACAGCCGCTCGAAGATACGCTCGATGTGATTCATGCCCGCTCCTGTCGATGGCACCCGGGGCGTCGCCCGCAGCCGTTGAAGCCCACCCAACCGCGGCCATCTTAACTCAGGTTTCACCGCCTCGGCTCCCGTTCACTTGCGCCGGCCATACGGTCCGCTATGATTGCAATTCACACACCGGGGGCGCGGCCTGCCTCCCCGATACAACCCCTGCGAACAACGGAGTCTTCCGGAGGCGGTCATGGTTTCATTGAAGATCAACGGCCAGCACCATGAACTGGACGTCGACCCGAGTACGCCGCTGCTCTGGGTGCTGCGGGACAACCTGGGACTGACCGGCACCAAGTATGGCTGCGGAATCGCCCTGTGCGGCGCGTGCACCGTACAGGTGGATGGCGTACCCACCCGCTCCTGCGTCACACCGTTGTCGGTGGTGGGCGACCGGGAGGTGAGAACCATCGAGGGGCTGTCCGCCGACGGCCGCCATCCGGTCCAGCAGGGCTGGGTCGACGAACAGGTGCCCCAATGCGGCTTCTGCCAGTCAGGGCAGATCATGACCGCCGCCGCATTGCTGGAGAACAACCTCAACCCGAGCACCGCGGACATCGACAGCGCCATGTCCGGCATCATCTGCCGATGCGGCACCTATCAGCGCATCCGCGAAGCGATCAAACGGGCTGCGGCCATCAAGGCGCGCGAGGTGAATCATGGATGAACCCGTCCAACTGACCCGCCGCGGCTTTCTCAAGGTCGCGGCCGGCGCCGGCGGCGCGCTGCTGGTCGGCTTCTATCTTCCCGGCTGCAGCCGGTCGGACCCGCCTGCGGCCAAAACGCAGGCCCCGGAGGGCAGTGCGCCCATCCGGCGAGACACTCCCGATCAGCAGGACGCCTATGCGCCCAACGCCTGGATCCGCATCGATCCGGACAACAGCGTCACCCTGATGGTCGCCAGTTCCGAGATGGGACAGGGCGTGATGACCTCCATTCCCATGCTGATCGCCGACGAGATGGACGCGGACTGGTCCAAGGTGCGGGCCGAGTTCGCGCCGGTGAACAAGGTCTACAACAATCCCCTGTTCGGCCGCCAGGCCACCGGAGGCAGCACCGCCATACGCGGCTACTGGCGCCCGGTGCGCGAGGCCGGGGCTGCCGCCCGGGAGTTGCTGGTGGCCGCCGCCGCACAGCGCTGGGGCGTGTCGCCCGACAGCTGCAGCACCGCCGACGGGCAGGTGACGCACAAGACCAGCGGCAGGAAGGTGAGCTACGGGGAACTGACCACCGAAGCGGCCAAGCTTTCGCCGCCCGATAAAGTGTTCCTGAAAGACCCGGATCAGTTCGATCTGATCGGCAAACCGGTGGCGCGGCTGGACATCCCCGCCAAGGTCGATGGCAGCGCACAGTTCGGCCAGGATGTGAAGGTGCCGGGCATGCTGATCGCCACGGTGGAGCGCTGCCCGGTGTTCGGCGGCAAGGTGAGGAGCTTCGATGCCACCAAGGCCAAGGCGGTCAAGGGCGTCAAGCATGTGGTGCAGATCGACTCGGGCATCGCGGTGGTGGCCGACGGGTTCTGGCCCGCCCTGCAGGGCCGTAAGGCTCTCAAGGTGGAATGGGACTATGGCCCCAATGCCGACCTGAGCAGCGCCGGCATACGCAAGCAGTTTGCCGACGCCGTCGCCAACGGCGTCCAGGCCCGCCAGGACGGCGACCCCGCCCACACCATCCAGAGCGCGTCCAAGACCCTGGAGGCGGTGTACGAAGTCCCGTATCTGGCCCATGCCTGCATGGAGCCCATGAATTGCACGGCGGATGTGCGCAGCGACCATTGCGAGATCTGGGTGCCGACCCAGGCCCAGACGGCCACCCGCTCCACCGCCATGAAGATTACGGGTCTGCCGGCCGAGAAGATCAAGGTCCACACCACATTCCTGGGCGGCGGCTTCGGCCGGCGCTCCGAGCAGGACTTCGTGGCCGACGCCGTGTCGGTCTCCAAGCGGGTGGGCGCACCGGTGAAGGTGCTGTGGACCCGGGACGACGACACGCGTCACGACTTCTACCGGCCTTCCAGCTATAACCACCTGAGCGCGGCCCTGGACGACAGCGGCATGCCGGTGGCCTGGATACACCGCATCGCCGGTCCGTCCATTCTGGCCCGGGTGGCGCCCGGCGCGGTCAAGAACGGCATCGACAGCAGTTCCGTGGAAGGCGCCAAGAACCTGCCCTACGCCATTCCCAACCTGCTGGTCACCTATGCCATGGTCAACCCGGGCGTACCGGTGGGCTTCTGGCGATCGGTGGGCAGCTCCCAGAACATCTACATCACCGAATGCTTCCTGGACGAGGTGGCCAAAGCCGGCGGCAAGGACCCGTACCAACTGCGCCGCGACCTGCTGGCCAACCACCCCCGGCACCGTGCGGTGCTGGAACTGGCGGCGGAAAAGGCCGGCTGGGACACACCCCCGGCCGCCGGCACCCATCGCGGCATTGCCGTATCCGAATCGTTCGCCAGCTATTGTGCCCAGGTGGCGGAAGTGTCCGTGGACAACGGCAAGGTGCGCGTACACCGGGTGGTGTGCGCCATCGACTGCGGTACGGTGGTCAACCCCGACACCGTCAGGGCCCAGATGGAAAGCGCCATCGTCTACGGTTTGACCGCCGCTCTGATGGGAGAGATCACCATCAAGAACGGCCGGGTGCAGCAGGGCAATTTCGACAGCTATCCCGTGCTGCGCATCGAGCACATGCCCAAGGTGGATGTCTACATCGTACCCAGCAACGACCCGCCGGGCGGTGTGGGCGAGCCGGGCACGCCCCCCATCGCCCCGGCGGTGGCCAATGCGGTGTTCGCCGCCACCGGCAAGCCCGTACGCAAGCTGCCGATACGCATCGAGACCTGACCGACAGCCCGGGGCGCCGTCTGCCGGGACGGCAGACATCCGCCGCGGACCCGCGGCCGGCCGATCCGGCCCCTCGGCTCACCGCAGATGTCGCCCCACGGTGACGGCGGGAAAACCCGCTGCTGAAAGGCTTCGGGCCTCACAGCCCTCAACCGTCGTCGCCCCACGACGACACTTTGCATCGGCGCCGAATTCGCGGCGCCGCCATAACATTCCAAAAACTCAATAACTTATAAACACTCTGGCCCTATGGCACAGGGCTTGCTCTCACCCATATGTCGCCCGATAAAACGCATATCCGTGCGGGCCGATTCGCTTAACCCCGATGGGAGGAATTTCAATGCGCAAGGAATGGACCATTCTCGCTGTCGCGCTGTTCTCCGGCACCGCGGTCGCCGGCGGCACCGCCTTCTCCAAGCTGGACACCAATCACGACGGCAAGATCAGCAAACAGGAAGCGGCAGCCAACCCCGCCGTGGAGGCGCAGTTCAACCAGGCGGACACCAACAAGGACGGCAGCCTGGAAAAGAGCGAGTTTTCCGCCCTGGAAACCGCACCGGCCGGAAGCCATAAAGACAACGGCATGCAGCAGGCCCCTTCCATGCACCAGCAACCCGGCACCATGGAACAGCACGGCGACATGCAGAACCAGGGCGGCGCCGAGTAATTGCCGACGCCTAACGCGCACCCCGAACACGCGACGGGCGCAGCCGGCAGCTCAGAGCTGTGGGCTGCGCCGGCGCGTTTTCGGCGCAGGTTCGCAAACCGACAGGAGGTCCATATGAAACGTGTTCTGGTAGCGTTTGCTCTCACCATGCCGCTGCTGTTGCAGGCCTGCGGCCGGGGCGGATCCGAGAACAACAATCCGCCGGCGGCGGCGCCGGGCAGCACACAGCAGCAGACCAGCCCTGAGAACGCGCCCGCGGCGCCCCAGACCGGCGCGCCGGAGCAGCAACAGTCGCCGACCGGCAGCAACAGCACGACTCAATGACGGCCCGGCACCCCCGCGCCACGGACCCCGGCGCCCGGGGTCCGGCAACATCGTAGAGGTACGGCAGGACGCAGGCGCACGGAGTCGCCTGCAGGCATGGATGCGTATCAGGCGTGGCCGCCGTCAAGGACAGGGTTGACGGCCACGCCGCTTTCAAACAGCCGCACTTTCCCGACTCCCAACCGACACCACTGCGACACGCACGCCCCGGCGGTCCACATCCGGCGCCGCTGTCGTGTATCCTTGACCCGCCCGCACACCATTCAAACCCACTGCCGACGGTGACACCGACGGCAATACGGACAGACGCGGCTGCCGGTAGTCACAAGGCCGGCGCTCCGCGACCGGGCCTGGGTGCCACCGGTCGCGTCTATCGCGCGCCGGAAGGGCTGCGTGCCCCTCGTGCAGGGGCGAAGGGCCGGCAGCGAGCCGGTATGATTGCCTCCCGGACCCGGACAGGCCACCAAAGGAAGGGCGGTATGACCGCAAACGACAACGAACGAACCGAACGTGACAGCTTGGGCGAGGTGCGCGTCCCCGCAGACGCACTGTATGGCGCCCAGACCCAGCGGGCGGTGGACAACTTCCCCATCAGCGGCCTGCGCATGCCGCGCCCGTTCATCGCCGCCCTGGGTCTGATCAAGACCTGCGCGGCGCGCGTCAACGCAGACCTGGGACGACTGCCGCCGGAGATGGCCGATGCCATCATCGCCGCGGCGGGCGAGGTGCAGGCCGGCCACCACGACGAGCAGTTTCCCATCGATGTGTTCCAGACCGGTTCCGGCACCAGCACCAACATGAACGCCAATGAAGTGATCGCCCATCTGGCCGGCACGCGCCTGGGCAAAGCCGTACATGCCAACGATCACGTCAACCGCGGCCAGAGCAGCAACGATGTGATTCCAACCGCCATTCACATCAGCGCGGCTTTGGGCGTACGCGACTGCCTGCTGCCGGCGCTGGACCATCTGGCCGGAACCATCGAGGCGCGGGCCGCCGAGCTCGAGGACCAGGTCAAGACCGGGCGCACGCACCTCATGGACGCCATGCCCATCACCCTGGGGCAGGAATTGGGTGGCTGGGCAGCCCAGGTACGGCACGCGGGCGAGCGCGTGCGCGGTGCACTGCCGCGGCTATGCGCCCTGGCCCAGGGCGGTACTGCGGTGGGCACCGGCATCAACGCCCATCCGGAATTCGGCACCCGCTTCGCTGCCGCCGTCAGCGAGGGCACCGGCATGGAGTTCAGCGCCGCTGCAAACTATTTCGAAGCGCTTTCCAGCCAGGACGCCGCCGTGGAGCTGAGCGGTCACCTGCGTTCCACGGCCGTGGCCCTGACAAAGATCGCCAACGACCTGCGCTGGATGAACAGCGGCCCGCTCACGGGGCTGGCCGAGATCAGCCTGCCGGCCCTGCAACCGGGCAGCAGCATCATGCCCGGCAAGGTCAATCCGGTCATCCCCGAGGCCGTCGCCATGGCCTGCGCCCAGGTGATGGGCAACGACGCCACGGTGGCCCTCGCGGGCCAATCCGGCAGCTTCCAGCTCAACGTCATGTTGCCGGTGATTGCCCACAACCTGCTGCAGAGCATCGACCTGCTAAGCAACGGCGCTCGGGTTCTGGCCGACAAGGCCATCGCCGGCTTCACCGTCAACAGCCGCCGGCTCACCGAACAGCTCGACCGCAATCCCATCCTGGTCACCGCCCTGAATGAAGTGATCGGTTACGAACAGGCGGCGGCGATAGCCAAGCGCGCCTATGCCGAGGGCCGCCCCATCCGCGAAGTGGCCGCCGAGGTCACCGGCCTCGATGACGCCGAGCTGCAGCGTCTGCTGGACCCGGCCGCCCTGACGCGGCCCCAGGACTGATGGGCATCCTCCGTGGTGCCCGGCGGCGCTGCGCGCGCTGAGGACCCGCACCATGCCGGCCGATCTCATCGTCTCCGCCGTGGTCACGGTCTTCGCCGGAGCAGCGGTGCTGGCCGCTCTGGCCCTGTTCGCCCGCCAGTCGCTGCTGGTGGCCTACATCATCCTCGGCGGTCTGATGGGACCGTGGGGTTTCGGGGTGATCAACCACCCGGCAACCATCCAGCAGATCGGCCACATCGGCATCATCTTCCTGCTGTTCCTGCTGGGTCTGAACCTGCATCCCCAGAAGCTGCTGCACATGCTGCGCGAGGCCACCGTGGTCACCCTGGCCAGTTCCGTGGGCTTCATGGCGCTGGGCGTCGGGGTCGGCCAGCTGTTCGGATTCACGCTGCAGGAAAGCGTGGTGATCGGCGCGGCGGTGATGTTCTCCAGCACCATCATCGGGCTGAAGCTGCTGCCCACCATCGAGCTGCACCACCAGCACGTGGGCGAGATCATCATCAGCATTCTGCTGCTGCAGGACATCATCGCCATTGTGGTCCTGCTGCTGCTGGAAGGGGCGGCCCAGGCGCAAACAGGCTGGTCGCACATCCTTCTGCTGGCAGTCAGCGTGCCGGGGCTGGTGGCGTTTGCTCTGTTGTTCGAACGCTATGTGCTGATTCGGGTGCTGCGCCGCTTCGATACCATTCAGGAGTTCATCTTCCTGGCCGCCATCGGCTGGTGCCTGGGCCTGGCCCAGCTCGGCACCCTGCTGGGCCTGTCCTATGAGATCGGGGCTTTCATCGCCGGTGTGGCGCTCGCCTACAACCCCATCTCCATGTTCATCGCCGAAAGTCTCAAGCCGCTGCGGGACTTCTTCCTGATCATGTTCTTCTTTTCCCTGGGCGCGGGATTCGCCCTGCCCATGCTTCCCTCGGTCATTCTGCCCGCCGGCGTGCTGGCCCTGTTGATGCTGGCGGCCAAGCCGGCGCTGTTCCGGCTGCTGCTCACGGGCTCGGGCGAAGCGTCGCGGCTGTCCTGGGAAATCGGCGTACGGCTGGGACAGATCAGCGAGTTTTCCCTGTTGATCGCGGTGCTTGCAAGCCAGTCCGGCGTGGTCAACGAACGGACCTCCTATACCATTCAGGCGGCGACCCTGATCACCTTCATCGTATCGTCGTACGTGATCATGCTGCGCTATCCGACGCCCATCGCGGTCAGTGATCGGCTGCGCAAGGACTGATCCCCAGGGAGCCTCTGCACAGCCCGGTCCAAGTCGATTTGAGGCACCTTCGGAGTGCTGTCCTTCACCGGGACGGGCAGTCGCCCCGTTGCCGGCAGCGGATGGTGGTGAGAGTGTTGCGGAACTGCTCCAGGAACGGCCCCCCCAGGGCGATGGCGTGGTGCACAGCCGCCAGCGCCTCACTCCAGCGTCCACGGTCTGCCAGCACCATGGCGAGGTTGTTGTAGGCGATGGCATTGGAGGGATCATGGTCCAGGGCGGCGCGCAGAGCATGCTCGGCACCGTCCAGATCCCCCTGGGCCTGCAGCCCGTTGGCAAGCGCGATCCACAGAGGCGCCGAATCCGGCCAATGGGTCACACCGGCGCGATAGGCCGGCAGCGCGGTGCGGGCGCCGGCCACCTGCTCCAGGGCGGCGGCGGCCTGCAGATAGTTGTGGGCGGTCGCCGTTGCCGGCAGCTGACCCGGCGGCAGGACCACGATGCCCCAGCGCTTGGCCCGCGTCCAGGTGCGCCGGAACAACTCGTAGGGTTCCTGGTGACGGGCCTGCTCGCCAGAGCGCAGGATCACCGTGCGGGCGTCCGGATCGAAACCCACCACCACCGAGTAATGCCAGATGGGCCACCAGGAGAACGCCAGATTCTGCAGGACCAGCACCGGATGACCCGCCGCCACCTCGGCGGTGACGGCAGCGATGGAACCTTCGATGGGATAGACCAACCGTCCGTGGCGCCTCGCCTGGGCGATCATTTCGGCCTGCAGCGTTCCCTTGCGCGCGGGCAGATAGAGGTACGGCTCGAGGGCCTCGGGATGGACGGGGACGCCGGTGAAACTCAACACTTCCGCCAACGACGCCGGGCCGCACTGGTAGCTGTCCTGGGGAAAGAACGGCACCTTGGAAAGCTCGACGGTGTGGGGGCCGACGGGCCTGGGCGGGCCAGGCGCCGCACACCCGGTCAGGGCGGCAACCAACAGCAACGCGCCGGCACGCAAGTGCCGGCGCGTCAATGCAAAGACCTGGTCCAACAAGCTAGCGGACGGTCTTCTTCACGAACGGGAACACGTCGGTGTAGCCCAGGATATCGGTGATGAGCAGCAGCACGAAAATGAACACCAGTACGCCCAGCAGACTGTCGCCGCCCGCCGGCAGCTGGTTCATGCGGTCGGCCAGGGTCTGTACCTGCTGATCGGTCAGGCTGTTGACCCGTGCCTGCACATCGGCGGGATTGACCCCGAGTTTCAGCAGTTCCTTGCGCACGTCCTGGCGCTTGAGCATAGCGCCGATCTTGGCCCGCTGATTGGCGATGTCGCTCTGGTGCATCATCGCGGTAGTGGAAATGGTGGCTGCCTGCGCCGCCGGCAAACCGGTGGACACCAGCGCGAAAGAGGTCACCACGACAGCGGTAAAGGTTCTTGCTCGACGACGTAGCGGTTCCATGGAATCCCTCCACATGCTCGGTTGTTGTTCGTCTGGCATCTCTGCTCAAGCAACGATACACAGCGGCCATGTGACCCGCAACCAGGCCTTTATGCAAGCGTGAACTCGGCCACGTTTCGCGGCCGGCTCATGTCACGGCCGGGCGTCCCCGTTCAGCGGTAACACGCCACCGGCTGCCGGTCGCGCTCCGACCACAAAGTCGTAGCCCCAGTGAGATCGCGGATAAGCATCCTGCCGGCACGGCATGGGTCGGCATCCGCTCCCTCGGCGGAGCGGGCAAGCGGCGTCAGGAATCGATGGGGGCGAACAACAGGCTCTGCATCGCGATGTGCAACTCGAGCACGGCATAGCGGGCATCGAGCCAGGCAAGCTGGTGGGTCAACAGTGTCTGTTCGAGGGTAAGGAAGGCGCCGCCCGGCAACTGACCTGCCTGATAGGCGGCCCGGGCGCGCTCCACCGACTCCTGCAGGCGCGACAGGCCCGCGCTGCGGGCGTTCAGCCGTTGCCGGGCATACCGATAATGCGCCTCCAGGCTCCGGACCAGGTCGCTGTCGCTGGCGATACGAGCCACGCGCTGGTGGTGCAGATAGGCGCGGGTAGCGAGCTTGGGATCGACGCGCCCGAGGCTGTCGTCGAAGAACGGAAATTGCACGTCCACATTCGGGGCGGCGGCCGTTGGCGCAGGTCCCTCGCTCTGCAACGCGACCCGTATCGGCGGGAAACGCGCCAACACGGTTTCGCGCAACAGACGCCCGCCGCTGCGGGCGCCGATGCCCAGCGCCACCAGGTCGGGGCGGCGGTCGCCCAGGCGCTTCAGCAACGACGACACGGACGGGTTGTTCGGCGCCGACAACCCGTTACCGGCCACCAGGGGCAGATCCAGATCCGGCGCCAGACCGAGTACCGCGTTCAGGGTACGGCGATCCCGCGCACTGGCGCCGCGCAGGGCCGCCATGCGTCGTTCCACGTCCAAGCGCGCGGCAAGCATGGTATCGGCCGCGCCGGAGCCGGCCGCCTGCTCGCGTTGCTGCTGTGCCTTGAACAGAGCCGCAAAACCCTTGAGCACGTTCAGGGTCTGTTGGTCGGTCAGCCGCCGCGCGTACAACAGGCGCGCCGCCTGCGCGACCTGCCATTCGTCCCACAGCAGGGTCAGGTGGACCTTGGGGGCTGTTACAGCAGCGCCGGCCATGCGACTTGCCACCCGGGCGACCAGCGCCTGGGCCAGGGTGCTGCGGGGATGACGCTCCAGTGAGGGACGGGGCAGCACACCGGCTGCAAACAGTTGGGCGCCCGCCACCTTGGCATCGGCGCGCTCGGCGCCCAGTTGCGGGTTGTTGAGAACCGCCAGAATGGCCACCTCGGTGCCATCCATGCCCTTGTCGGGATCGAAGGTGCAAGGTTTAGGCGGCGTCTCGGGTGCAAAGCGCGCGGCGTCCACGTCAAGGGCGGCAAGCGGTCGGTTGAGGCTGGGCGTATCCGTGGATGCCCGCCCCTGCAACCCGGCACACCCGCTCAGCCCTGCCGCAATGGCTGCCACTGCCGCCCATCGGCGAACCGAGGCAAAGCGCCGCCACGGCGCCGAGGCGTGCGTTGGCCGCCGACGAAGACTCATGTCAGGTGGTCCGACGAGCCGCTTGCGGCCGTTGGACAGCGGGTGCAATGCGCCGTCAAGTTCAGCAATACCCCAAAGCCGGGAACGCCCGACAGCATACCATCCAGGCGCCGCGGCGGGCGAAGGTGCCCCGCGGACGAAGGGCGCTCGCCAGTGGCGCCGGGGCGGAAGCCGCCCCGAGAACCCACCCACCTGGCGGCCCCCCCGAAAGCGGACCGGCCGGCGCGGATTGCGGCGGCGAGTTCGCAATAGTGCTTCACGGAGATTTGACCCGTGTGTAAGCGGCACGTTGTATTCTGGAGAAGATTCCATCAAGCAATTGCCAATGGTGATTGCGCAACAATGGACCGCAGGCGCCCGGGAAATATCCGCCGGCGCAGCGAACCGTTCCAGCGGGTCCGATACGGCTCTCCGGCGGGACCATTTTCCTGGAGCGGCGTCGGGAATCGGTGCGCTCCGCGTGAATACTTACGGAATTTTTTACCCGCCGCCGGGTCAATTGAACCAGGGGACGGCTCCTGCAGGCGCGCTTGTCGAAGGGGCGCGGGCAGCGTAGATGGCACCACACCGGCCCGACGCTCGTCGGCAGTACCCCGCAAAACGCCGCCCATTGAGGCCGTGCCCAGCGCGCGGTATTTCCACATTCGGCGACGGCGGCCGTGTCGGCAACGGTTTCCCGCGACGGACCGGTTCCCTGCCACGGGTGAGGCCCGGCTCCGCCACACATAATCCGAAGTCACGCACATGCGCTTATTCGACAGCTGTCCCCTGATTCAACGCAGACGAGGAGTTCGCTATGTCTGACAGCACCCTTACGGCTCCGGGATCTCCCCAGAGCGACGAACCCGACATGACCCGCCGGCGCATGCTGGTCGCAGCAGCCACCGTGGTGGGAGCGGCGGGCATTGGCGCGGTGGTCTACCCCTTCCTGGATTCCATGGAACCGAGCGCCCGCGCGAAAGCCGCCGGCTCGCCGGTGGAAGCCGATATCAGCAAGCTCGAGCCGGGCCAGCTGATGACCGTCAGTTGGCGGTCCAAACCGGTGTGGATACTGCGCCGCACCAAAGCGCAGCTGGCCACGCTGCCCAAGATGACGCCACGGCTGAAGGATCCCAAATCCCTCGAGCCTCAGCAGATCAAGGCGGCCCAGAACGAATACCGTTCCATCAAGCCCGAATACTACGTCTGTGTGGGCATCTGCACCCACCTCGGCTGTATTCCCACCTACCGCCCCCAGGTGGCGCCGCCTGATCTGGGTCCGGACTGGCTGGGCGGCTTCTTCTGTCCGTGCCACGGCTCGCGCTACGACCTCGCCGGACGGGTCATGGACGGTTCACCGGCGCCGCTGAACCTCCCGGTGATGCCCTACTATTACATGAAGGACACCGTGCTGCGCATCGGCGTACTGGAGGACGGCAGCGGCCTGAATTGGAAGCCCAACACCTGGTGACCCTACAGCGGGGAGGACTCGGGTGAAATGCACCCCATCCGGGCCTTTACCACCAGAGAAGACCGGTTGTCCGGGCCGCCGGCGCCCTCCCACCTACCGCAGATCAGCAGGTTACGGATTGGCACGATTCCTGTTTAAGTAACAGTGCAAGGACGAGGGACCGATGGAACGGTCTGCTTCGCAGGGAAGCGGCGGCGGTCACCGGCCGCCGCGTTACGGGAATCGGCAGGGACCGCGGTCCAAAGGACGGGCCACCAGGCATGGACGCCAGACCGTAACAGTGCTGTAGCGGTGTCGGAGCAGGACTTCACGGTGGCAGATCAGGGACGCGATCGGCGCACCTGCAACGGCAACAACGGAAACGGAGGTCGTCAGGGACGACGGGAACCAGGGAAGGTTCCGCAGGCACGCAAGCCCGCACTCTGTTGCCGACGCATCGTTGGGTACCTCAGGAGAACACATTTTCCAAGGAAAGCAGGGTCAACGGACTGACCCGGGCAGGGACGCCCCCTCATCTATACTCTCCTGGTCTGAAGCCCACAGAGCCGCACCGCACGTTCGCAGCACCACAGGACAGACGCGAAACGGGAGGGCCAATGGAATTCGCAAGGATACCCGGCACCGAAATCGAAGTGTCTCGGATCGGACTCGGGACCTGGGCCATCGGCGGCTGGATGTGGGGAGGCACCGACGAGGACCAGTCCATCCGCACCATCTACACGGCACTGGACAGTGGCATCAACCTCGTCGATACAGCACCGATCTACGGCTTCGGGCGCTCCGAGGAAATCGTCGGCAAGGCCATGGCCGAATACCGTCACCGGGACCAGATCGTGCTCGCCACCAAGGCGACGCTGGAATGGGACGACAACGGCATCCGGCGCAACGCCAGCCGCGAGCGCATTATGAAAGAGGTGGAAGACTCCCTGCGCCGGCTCAAGACGGACTACATCGATCTGTATCAGATTCACTGGCCGGACGAGAGCGTTCCCATGGAGGAAACCGCGCGGGCCATGGAACAGCTGTTGCGAGACGGCAAGATACGGGCGATCGGAGTCAGCAACTTCTCGCCCGAACAGATGGACGCCTTCCGCGCCCACGCCCCGCTGCACACCAGCCAACCGCCCTACAATCTATTCGAGCGGGAAATCGAAAGGGACGTGCTGCCCTATTGCCGCGCCAATGGCGTAGGCACCGTCACCTACGGCGCACTGTGCCGCGGTCTGCTGAGCGGCCACATGCGCAAGGACAGCCGTTTCCACGGCGACGACCTTCGCAAGTCCGATCCCAAATTCCAGTCGCCCCGCTACCAGCAGTACCTGCAGGCCGTCGAACGGCTGGATCGGTTCGCCCACGAACAACACGGCCGCAACGTGCTGACCCTGTCGGTGCGTTGGCTGCTCGATCAGCCCGGGGTCACCAGCTGCCTGTGGGGCGCGCGGCGGCGCTCCCAACTGGATGCCGTCGATGCCGTGTGGGGCTGGTCTCTCAGCGACCGGGACATGCAGACCATCGACGCCATCGTGGCCGAAACGGTCACCGACCCGGTGGGCCCGGAATTCATGGCTCCGCCGCCCAGCGCTCCAGTCGCCGATAACCCAAGCCATGAATCGAGGAAGATGGGATGAGCGCCAAGCCAGACAATCCGCTGCGCGCGTTGACCGGACTCGGCCAGAGCATCTGGCTCGACTACATCGAACGCCGCATTCTGGAAGACGACACGCTGGAGCGCATGATCCGGGACGACGGCGTCTCGGGTATGACATCCAATCCGGCGATTTTCGAGAAGGCCATTGCCCACACCGACGACTATCGCGCCGCCATTGCCGAGCTGGCAAACCGGGGCGCGGGACCGGAGGAATTGTACGAGCGACTGGCCATCTACGATGTCCGCAAGGCCTGCGATCTGTTTCGCCCCCTGTACGACGAGCAAGACAGCGGCGACGGCTTCGTAAGCCTGGAAGTCTCGCCACTGCTGGCCCATGACACCGAAGCGACCATCGCCGAAGCCCACCGCTTGTGGAAACTGGTGGAACGGCCCAACATCATGATCAAGGTGCCAGCCACCCGTGAAGGTCTGCCCGCGATCCGCACGCTTATCCGCGACGGGCTGAACATCAATGTGACACTGCTGTTCTCGGTGGGACGTTATGTGCAGGTGGCGGACGCCTACATGGGCGGGCTGGAGGAACGGCTGACGGCCGGCCAGCCCATCAATCGGACGGCGTCCGTGGCCAGCTTCTTCCTGAGCCGCATCGACACCAAGGTGGACGCTCTGCTCGACGACATCGCGAACGGCGACAGCGAACACGGCGACGAGGCGCGCGCTCTGCGGGGTCAGGCCGCCATCGCCAGCGCCGGCGAAGCGTACCGGCGCTTCGAGGAACACTTCGGGGGCGACCGGTGGCGGCGCCTGGCGGATCATGGCGCGCGCCGGCAGCGCCTGTTGTGGGCCAGCACCAGCACCAAGGATCCGGCCTACAGCGACGTCAAGTACGTGGAGCCCCTCATCGGCCCCTATACCGTCAACACGGTGCCCACCGACACGCTGGACGCCTACCGGGACCACGGCGAACCCAAGGCTCGGCTGCACGACACCTGCACACAGGCGCCGCAACTGCTGAAGCGACTCTCCGCTGTCGGCGTCGACCTGCGGCAGGTGGACGAAGAACTGGAGGCCGAAGGCGTCACCAAGTTCGTGGAGCCGTTCAAACAACTGCTTGATACCCTGGATACCATGCGCCAGCACAAGCGCAGCCATATGGCCTGAGCCATCCGGGCTGGCGGACAACTCACAGGAGCGGACCCTATGGCCAGCAAGGAAGCGGAAATCGGAATTGTGGGGCTGGGCGCCATGGGCGCGAACCTGGGCTGGAATATCGCCGAGCACGGCTATCCGGTCGCGGGACTCGACAACAGCGACGCGAAGACCGAGGCGTTCGCCTCCAATGCCCCGAAGGGCGGGAGCGCCGCGCCGGTGACCGGCACCACGGATGCCAAGGCCTTCACAGCGCGACTGCGCACCCCCCGGGCCATCGTACTGCTGGTACCCGCCGGCGACGTGGTGGACAGCGTCATCGACTCGCTGCTCCCCCATCTGGACAAGGGCGATGTGCTGATAGACGGCGGCAACTCCCACTTCGTGGACACCGACCGGCGGGCCGCCGATCTCAAGGCCGCCGGCCTGCACTTCATGGGCATGGGCGTGTCAGGCGGCGAGGACGGCGCCCGCCATGGCCCCAGCATGATGCCGGGCGGCGACGCCGAAGGCTGGAAACGGGTGCAGGAGGTGCTGGAAGCCGCCGCTGCCAAGGTCGACGGCGAACCCTGCGTGGCATGGCTGGGCAAGGGCTCGGCCGGCCACTATGTGAAGATGGTCCACAACGGCATCGAATACGGGCTGATGGAGCTCATCGCCGAGGCCTACGACCTGATGTGCCGCGGGCTGAACATGAACCGCGAACAGATCCAGGCGACTTTCGCTGCCTGGTCCAAGGGAGAGATGGCCTCGTTTCTCATGGACATCACAGCGGACATCTTCACCAAACGCGATCCCATGACCGACGGCTACCTGCTGGACGAGATTCTCGATGCAGCGCGCCAGAAAGGCACGGGCATGTGGACTTCCCAGGAAGCGATGGAGAACAAGGTACCGACCCCCATCATCGACGCCGCGGTGGCCATGCGCAATCTGTCCGATTTCAAGGCCCAGCGCGAGCAGGCCAGCCGGGAACTGGTCGGCCCTCACGGGCAGGGGGCGCAACCGGACGGCACCGATGCACTGGTGGAGGCTCTGGGCCATGCCCTGTACGGCGCCATGATCATGACCTACGCCCAGGGCATGCAACTGCTGCAGGAGGGTAACAAGGCCCGCGGCTACGGTATCGATCCGGAAACGGTGGCGCGCATCTGGCGCGGCGGCTGCATCATCCGCGCCCGGCTGCTGGAAGATCTGCGGGCCGCCTACGCCCGCGATCCTCAGATACCAAACCTGGTCTTCGACCCCGAGCTGGAAAGGCGTCTGGAGCACAGCCAGCCCCATCTGCGCGAGGTGGTCCGCGCGGCCGCCGAGCGGGGGCTGCCGGCGCCGGCGCTAATGGCGGCCCTCAGCTACTATGACGCCTACCGCAGTGCCCGGCTGCCGGCCAACCTGATCCAGGCTCAGCGCGACTACTTCGGAGCCCACACCTTCGAGCGCATCGATCGCGAGGGCACCTTTCACGCCCACTGGGAGTGACCTGCAGGCGCGAACGAACGCTGCGGCAGACGGGAATCAGTTGGGGCTGTTCTGCTGAACGGCGGCGGTGAGTTGAGCCAGCTCCTGCACCATGGCCGGATCCAGGTCCATGCCCACTTCCCAGCCGGGATTCAGGGCAATACCGACGCCGCCGCCCACCCGCTCCAGCACCCAGCTGAACTCGGTCAGCAGCCCGCCGTCGTAGCCTTCGAAATCCTCGAGAAACGCCTTGGCGCGCTCCGGACTGGTGAACAACACCAGCACCTGAGTGCCGTCGTCGGCTTCCAGGGAAAGGGGCACAGCCTGGTCGCTGCGCTGGAAATTGGCGATCTTGTCCTGTTCGCGCACCGGCATGAAGACCTGATCCCCAAGCAGCCCGCGCATGAACTCGTCCGCTTCCAGGCGGCCCTCCTGGGCCGCCATCAGACGCCGTTCCAGGTCGTTTCTCGGTTCGAATGTCTCACTCATTGCTTTCCGCCATCGTCTGAGAGTATCGGCAAAGGCTGTACCATTTGCCTGTCCAATGCAAACCCCCGCCGGGTGATGAATTCCGGTGCCGCCGGTGTGGGTAGGCGCTGGTAGAATGCACGACCATGCATTGGAGAGACCTGCGATTCTGGCTGGCCCTGGGCGCGGCGCTCCCCTTCTGGGCGGTGCTGCTGGCCCTCGCCCCGTCGGGACAGATCCACCCCCAGTGGCCCCTGCACGCGCCCCTGGCGTTCCTGCTGCCGGCATTGGTCTACCCGGTCGCCGAGGAAATCATTTTCCGTGGTGCGCTCCAGGAATGGCTGGGGGATCACCTGCCGGCGCGGCCCCTGGGTCCGATCAGCCTGGCGAACCTGGTCACCAGCGTGGTATTCACCGCTGCGCACTTCATCCACCACCCACCCTTCTGGGCCGCTCTGGTGTTCGTGCCGTCCCTGGTGTTCGGCTACTTCAAGGACCGCACGGGGGGGCTGCAGGCCCCCATCGTGCTGCATGTGTTCTACAACGCCGGCTACTTCTGGCTGTTCGGCGGCGGCTGACCGTCCCGCCCCACGCTGCTACACTGCGCCGCCATGCTCAGCTTCCGAAACCTCGCCCTGCGCCGCGGACCGAACCTGCTCATGGAGGGCGCCACTTTCACCCTGCACGCCGGTCAGAAAGTGGGTGTGACCGGCGCGAACGGCACCGGCAAATCCAGCCTGTTCGCCCTCATCCGCGGTGAGCTGGAACCCGACGGGGGCGAGTTCGAGCTGCCGCCGGGATTGGTCGTCGCCCATGTAGCCCAGGAGACGCCGGCGGTGGATCGCCCGGCCATCGACTACGTGCTGGACGGCGACCGGGAGCTGCGCGCGGTGCAGGCCGAGCTGGCCGGCGCCGAAGCCGCCGGCGACGGCAGCCGCCAGGCCGCCCTGCACGGGCGCCTGGAAGCCATGGGGGGCTACAGCGCGCCGGCCCGCGCCGCCCGACTGCTGGACGGACTGGGCTTTCGCCCCGACCAGATGCAGGCCCCGGTGGCCTCGTTCTCGGGGGGCTGGCGCATGCGCCTGAATCTGGCCCAGGCCCTGATGTGCCGCTCGGACCTTCTGCTGCTGGACGAACCCACCAACCACCTGGACCTGGACGCGGTGCTGTGGCTGGAGGAGTGGCTGCGCGGTTACCCGGGCACCCTTCTGCTCATTTCCCACGACCGCGAATTCCTGGATGCAGTGGTCCACCACGTGGCCCACATCGAGCACCGGCAGGTGACCCTCTACGCCGGCAACTACTCGGATTTCGAGGTGCATCGGGCCCAGGCCATGGCCCAGCAGCAGTCCACCTACGAACGCCAGCAGCGGGAAGTGGCCCAGATGCGCCGCTTCGTGGACCGCTTCCGGGCCAAGGCCACCAAGGCGCGCCAGGCCCAGAGCCGTCTGAAGGCACTGGCGCGCATGGAGCTGATCGCACCGGCCCACGTGGACTCGCCCTTTCACTTCCGGTTCCCGCCACCAGAGAAGACGCCCAATCCGCTGCTGCAACTGGAGAAGGCGGCCGCCGGCTATGGCGGCGAACCCATCGTCACCGGCATCGGTCTGACCCTGGCGCCGGGCGACCGCGTCGGCCTGATCGGGCCCAACGGCGCGGGCAAGTCCACCCTCATCAAGCTGCTGGCAGGAGAGCTCGAACCCCTGGCCGGCAAGCGTGTGCCTGCCGCAGATCTGCGGGTAGGCTACTTCGCCCAGCACCAGCTGGAACAGCTGCGGCCGGCGGACAGCGCGCTTGCCCATCTGGCGGCACTCGCCCCCCGTGCCGGCGAACAGGAACTGCGGGATTTCCTGGGCGGCTTCGGCTACGGGGGCGATCGGGCGCTGGAGCCGGTGGGACCCCGTTCCGGTGGGGAGAAGGCGCGACTGGTGCTGGCCCTGCTGGTCTATCAGCGCCCCAACCTGCTGCTGCTGGACGAGCCCACCAACCACCTGGACCTGGACATGCGCCATGCCCTCACCGTGGCCCTGCAGGACTTCCAGGGCGCCCTGGTGGTGGTTTCCCATGACCGTCACCTGCTGCGCACCGTCACCGACGATCTGCTGCTGGTGGCCGACCGCGCGGTGAGTGCCTTTGCCGGCGATCTGGACGACTACCGCCGCTGGCTCGCCGACCGGCGACGCGACCCGGGCGCCGACCGGGATGCCGGCAGTCCGGACGCCGAGACCCGCGGCGGGGCCACCCGCAAGGACCAGCGCCGCCAGGCCGCGGAGCAACGTCAACGTCTGCAGCCACTGCGTACCCGGGCCAAACGCCTGGAGGCGGAACTGGAACGCCTCGCCGCCCGCAAGAGCGAACTGCAGAACCGGCTGGCCGACCCGACCCTGTACGAGGACCACCGCAAGGACGAACTCAAGGCCCTGCTGATGGAACAGGCCGACGCTGACCAGGCGCTGGCCGAGGTGGAAGAAGCTTGGCTGGGGATCAGCGAGGAACTGGAAGCCGCCGCCTCGGCGTCGTGACCGCCGGCTGACGACGACGGCTCCACCGGGCTGGGGAAGGTGCCCCGGGCCAGGACCCGGGCTTACAGCCGGGCGGCGTTCTGGGATTCCTCTTCGATCTGTTCGATGGCCTCGTCGCCCGCCGTGGCAGGGGAACTGACTCGCTCCTTGAACTCTTCCAGGGACGCCGGCATGGCCGCCACCAGCAGCTCATCGCCCACCAGCAGCACGGTGTCCGCACCGGGGACGATCTCCTTCTCGCCCCGCAGCACGCCCACGATGACCACGCCGGGCACGGCCACATGGCGCACCTGCTGGCCGGCCGCGGGCGTGCCCGGATCCAGGGCGATGCTGTAGATATGCTCCTGCCCATGGGCCAGGGGGATCCCCTCGCCGCTGGCCAGCGTGCTTTCCAGGTGGCGGTGCAGGGTGCTGCGATCCAGGCTCACCCGTTTCTCCCGCAAGAAACTGGATACGATCTCGCTGTACATCTCCAGATTGGCCGGACTGGCCGCTGGTGTGGGCACCTGGGCCTCGTACAGAGTGGGGTACTTGAAGGTGCGCGTCAGACTCACCTGCACCAGATAGCTGACCGCCACC
>CAZNBB010000023.1:36968-40933 GCA_964571225.1 uncultured Gammaproteobacteria bacterium | reverse complement strand
GACGAGCTGGCGGAGCAGGTCGACGGTGGGAGTGATGCGGTCCAGGGCGAGGAACTCGTCGGGCTGGTGGGCCTGGTCGATGTCGCCGGGGCCGAGGATGAGAGTGTCCATGCCGAGTTGCTGCAGGAACGGGCCCTCGGTGCCGAAGGCCACCGCTTCGGCGGCGTGGCCGGTGAGGCGCTCGGCCGCCTGGACGATGGCGGCGTCGGCTGGCGTTTCCATGGCCGGCAGGCCGGGGAACAGGGGCTCGACGTCGCCGTGCAGGCCGGAGCCCTCCAGGACGCCTTGCAGGCGCCGGCGCAGGGTGTCGCGCAGTTCCGCCAGGTCCATGCCGGGTAGGGGTCGCAGGTCGATCTGCAGTTCGCAGTCACCGCAGATGCGGTTTGGATTGTCGCCGCCCTCGATGCGGCCCAGGTTGAGGGTGGGGACCGGCACCCGGAACAGAGGATCCCGGTGGGCCGCCTGCAGCTCGCCGCGCCAGGCGAGAATGTCGCCGATGACCCGATGCATGCCTTCCAGGGCGCTTACCCCCAGGGACGGATCGCTGGAGTGGCCGGAGTGTCCGTGCACGTGCACCGCTTCCATCATCATGCCCTTGTGCATGCGCACCGGGCGCAGGCCGGTGGGCTCGCCGATCACTGCATGACGAGCCCGCGGCCGGCCCTGGTCCACCAGCGCCTGAGCGCCGGCCATGCTGCTCTCCTCGTCGGCGGTGGCCAGCAGGATCACCGGTTCCGCCAGATCGGTCGGCTGCAGTCCGGCGGCCGCTTCGATGGCCAGGGCGAAGAAGGCCTTCATGTCGCTGGTGCCCAGGCCGTAGAGCCGGTTGTCCCGTTCCGCAAGCTGGAACGGGTCCTGGGACCAGTATTGGGCGTCGAAGGGTACGGTGTCGGTGTGGCCCGCCAGCACCAGCCCCCCGGGTCCCTGCCCGAGGGTCGCGATCAGGTTGGCCTTACCCGGGTGACCGGGAATGGGCAGCACTTCCGCCGTCCAGCCAAGGTCTGTCACCCACCCGGCAAGCAGGTCGATCACCGCCCGGTTGCCCTGGTCGAACTTGGGATTTACGCTGCTGACGGAGGGGATCGCCACCAGTTCCCCGATCATCTGCAGCACCTTGGGTACACGCGTTGTCATGGCCGGATTGTGGGCCCGGCGGCAGGCCCGCGCAAGAGGTGCGCAGAGCGTTCCATTGGCCCATAATGCCGCCGAATTTTGCGCTGATGCGGGGTGGTGTTCCACCTTCGTGTCCCGCAGGTGATCCATCCATGATACGCGCCGCCGGCTTGCAGGATATCGACGCCCTGGTTGCCATCGAGCAACGGTGCTTCGAGACCGATCGTCTGTCCAGACGCAGCTTCCGCTACATGCTCACCAAGGCCAACGCCGCCACCCTGGTGGACGAGCGCGACGGCGCGATGCGCGGCTATGTGCTGGTGTTGTTTCACGCCGGCACCTCCCTTGCCCGCCTGTATTCCATCGCGGTGGACGTGCCATGCCGCGGTCAGGGTGTGGGCCGCCTGCTGGTCGAGGCCGCCGAGCAGGCGGCCCTGGATCATGACTGCGTCTATATGCGCCTGGAAGTGCGCCGGGACAACGAGGATTCCATCGCGCTGTTCCGACGCCGCGGCTATCGTCAATTCGGGCGTTATGAGGATTACTACCAGGACCACATGGAGGCGCTGCGGTTCGAGAAGCCCCTGGGCAGCCAGTTGCGGCCGGACCTGGCCCTGGTGCCCTACTACGAGCAGACCCTGGACTTCACCTGCGGCCCGTCCACGCTGATGATGGCCATGAAGGCCCTGGACCCGGACCTGGTCATGGACCGGCGACTGGAAATCCGCCTGTGGCGCGAATCCACCACGGTGTTCATGACCTCCGGCCACGGCGGCTGTGGCCCCTACGGGCTCGCCCTTTCAGCCTATCATCGGGGCTTCGACGTGGAGATCTACGTCAACGACGAGAGCGCCCTGTTCGTGGACTCGGTTCGCAGTGCCGAAAAGAAGGAGGTGATTCGCCTCGTGCAGGCGGATTTCGTGGAGGAACTGGAGAGTCTTCCCATACCCATCTACTACCAGCCTCTGCCGATGGCGGAGATGAAGGAGAAGTTCGACGAGGGCGGCATTCCGGTGGTGCTGATCAGTTCGTACCGCATCTACCAGGAGAAGTTTCCCCACTGGGTGGTGGTGACCGGTTTCGATGACCGATTCGTGTACGTCCACGATCCCTATGTGGACTATGAAAAGGGCAAGACGCGCACCGACTCCCTCAACATGCCCATTTCCCGGAATGATTTCGAGCGTATGACCCGCTATGGCAAGTCCGGTCAGCGGGCCGCGTTAATCATTCGCAGGCGCGGCGCCGCGGACCGGCTGCCCGGCGCCTGATCCATTCGTTGAGCAGGAATACTTAAGATGGCCAACCAGCTGATTGTGGTGGAGCAGCCCGGCGACTGGCGCTTCGGTGCGCCGGACTGTCCGGTCGTGCACGTGGATGACTACCTGACCGGCGAGGAATACTTCAACCTCAAGAACGTTCAGGTCATCAATCTGTGTCGGGGCTACAAGTACCTCACCGTGGGCTACTACTGTTCGCTGCTGGCGGAAGCCCGCGGCCACCGGGTGATCCCATCGGTGAAGACGGTGCTGGACCTGAGCAGCAAGGCCATGTACAGCCTCGACGCCGGCGACCTGGACGAGGCCATCCAGAAGCGTTTCAGAAAGCGCCAGGAGGGCAGCGCAAGGAGCCTGGGGCTGGACATCTTCTTCGGCCGCTGTCAGTACGAAGAGATGGCCGACCTGGCCCGGCAGATCTTCGAGCTGTTTCCCTGCCCCCTGTTGCGGGTGGAGTTCGAGCGCCATGACCGTTGGCGCATCGACAGCATTAGGCCCCTGTCTCTGCGCAAGATGAACAAAGCCGACGACGACACCTTCGCCGCCGCCCTGGATCTGTACCGCAAGAAGCGCTGGCGTTCGCCCAAGACCCGTACGGTGCTGCCCTACGACATGGCCGTGTTGTACAACCCGGACGACCCCCTGCCGCCGTCCGACCGGCATGCCCTGAAGCACTTCATCAAGGCCGGGCGGGCGTTGGGCGTGGATGTGGAGCTCATCGGCCGCAAGGATTACTCGCGCCTGGCCGAGTACGATGCCCTGTTCATTCGCGATACGACCCGCATCAACCACTACACCTACCGCTTCGCCAAGAAGGCCGAGAGCGAAGGCATGGTGGTCATCGACGATCCCACCTCCATCCTGCGGTGCACAAACAAGGTCTATCTGGCGGAGTTGCTGCGGGCCAACCGGGTGGCAACACCCAAGACGGTCATTGCCGGCAAGGGGGACCTGGGTGCGGTGGAGCGCGAGATCACCTATCCCATCGTACTCAAGGTGCCGGACGGCTCCTTTTCCCGCGGTGTGGTCAAGGCGGAGAATCGCGATCAGCTTCAGGACATGGCGGCCCGGCTGTTCAAGGAGTCGGAGCTGATCCTGGCGCAGGAGTTCATGTACACGGACTATGACTGGCGGATCGGCATTCTGAACGGTCAGGCCATCTACGCCTGCCAGTACTTCATGTCCAAGAAGCACTGGCAGATCGTCAAGCATGGTCCGGGAGGCGAGTTCCAGGAAGGTGCCTTCAAGACCCACCCTCTGGATGCGGTGCCGCCGGCGGTGGTGGCCACGGCCCTGAGCGCGGCGCGGCTGATCGGCGATGGGCTGTATGGGGTCGATCTCAAGCAGCACGGCGACGACGTGGTGGTCATCGAGATCAACGACAACCCCAACATCGATGCAGGCGTCGAGGACGCCGTTCTCAAGGACGAGCTGTATCGGCTCATCATGCGCGAGTTCATTCGACGTATGGACCTGCGGCGCAGGACGGAGCGCTGAGGCGTCGGCATTGCCGTCGGATTGGTGCAGGTGCAGGGATCGTTGTGACGGTATGGGTGCTTCGGGCGTTTGTTGGGC
>CAZNBB010000023.1:28919-36868 GCA_964571225.1 uncultured Gammaproteobacteria bacterium | reverse complement strand
GGTGCAGGTGCAGGGATCGTTGTGACGGTATGGGTGCTTCGGGCGTTTGTTGGGCTTCGCGGTGCTCAGCCCAACCTACGGTGATTGCTGTAGAGTTCATCCATGATCGATTGGCGTGACCCCGAACAGTACCGTTTCACCGAGGCGCTGGCGGCAGAGCACTGGGCCTGGGAGTTCCTGCGGCGCAACCCGGCCTATCAGGCCGACTGGCGCTGGTTCATCGAACGCTGGCGTGCTCTGGAAGCCGACTACGGGGCGCCGCCGCAGCGGGATTTCTTTCGCTGGAAGCAGGACCCGCGCGCCTATGTGCTGGATTCCGAGGATGACGGCGGAGACAGCTGCCGGGTGGATGTGGACAAGGTGCTGATCGAGTGTTGGGTGGGCGCCCGCTGGGGGCTGTACAAATTTCCCCTCGATCCCGCCGTGAACCGCCCCACGCTGGGCGAACAGCTCACCTGGCGCCATGCCGATCGGCCGGCCAAGCGGATTGGCCCCATGGACGGGGACTATCTGGAGGGGGATCCGGCCCGCGTCGCGCTGGGTTTCGATCTCAGTTTGCCGCTGCGCGAGCAGCTTGACAGGGCCAAGCGCTACCTGCAGGCCACCCAGTCGGGCCTGCGGCGGCAGGGCCGGTTGCGCATGCGCACGGTGGCTAACCTGCGCGAGCGCTGGGCACGGTGCCTGCGGGCCTTGGACGGGGAGGCGGCCGGCGCCCCGGAAACCGAGCTGGCCGAAGTGCTGTTCGGCCACCGCCCACCGGAACAACGAGCCGATGCCATCGTCCGCTGCCTGGGCGAAGCCTACGGGCTGCGTGATGGCGGCTACCGGGAAATTCTGCTGCTGCCTCCCGGTTGAGTCCTGGCGGGCGGATCGGCAACGGTGCCGCTGGCGGTCCGTCTTTTGGCCGGGCGTTGCCGGTATCGGTACAATACCGGGTCTGTACACCGACACTCAGGGAAGCCGCGCCTGCCCTGGGTCGGTCGATCCGCTCACTCGGAGATATCGATGGCCGACAAACTCAACCGCTACAGTTCGCGTATCACCCAGCCCAAGTCCCAGGGCGCTTCCCAGGCCATGCTCTACGGCACCGGTCTCAGCGAGCAGGACATGGGCAAGGCCCAGGTGGGTATCGGCAGCGTCTGGTACGAAGGCAACACCTGCAACATGCATCTCAATGACCTGGCCGCCAAGGTCAAGGAGGGCGTGGTGGCGGCCGGACTGGTGGGGATGCGCTTCAACACCATCGGGGTTTCCGACGGCATTTCCATGGGCACCGAAGGGATGAGCTATTCGTTGCAGTCCCGGGACCTGATCGCCGATTCCATCGAGACCATCATGGGTGCCCAGTGGTACGACGCCAACATCTCGCTGCCGGGCTGCGACAAGAACATGCCGGGTTGCATCATCGCCATGGGCCGCCTGAACCGGCCGGCTCTGATGGTGTATGGCGGCACCATCAAGCCGGGTTACACCGAGCACGAGCACAAGTTGGTGGACATCGTGTCGGCGTTTCAGAGCTATGGGCAGTTCATCGCCGGCAGCATCGACGAGAGCGAGCGCGAGGACATCGTGCGCCACGCCTGTCCCGGGGCCGGCGCCTGCGGCGGCATGTACACCGCCAACACCATGGCCTGCGCCATCGAAGCCCTGGGCATGTCGCTGCCTTACAGCTCCTCCACTCCGGCGGTGGACCCCGGGAAGCTGGAGGAATGCCTGCAGGCCGGCGCCGCCATCCGCAACCTGCTGGCCAAGGACATCAAGCCCCGGGACATCATGACCCGCGCCGCGTTCGAGAACGCCATGGTGGTGATCATCGCCCTGGGTGGATCCACCAATGCGGTGCTCCACCTGATCGCCATGGCCCGCTCGGTGGACGTGGAACTGACCATCGATGACTTTCAGGCCGTCAGCGACCGGGTGCCGGTGCTGGCGGACCAGAAGCCCAGCGGCCAGTACGTGATGGAGGACATTCACAAGGTCGGCGGCACCCCGGCGGTCATGAAGTATCTGCTGGACAACGGTTTCATCGACGGCAGTTGCCTGACCGTGACCGGCCGGACGCTGGCGGAGAACCTTGCCGATCTGCCGGGCCTCAGCGAAGGCCAGCAGGTCATCCATTCCCTGAACGATCCCATCAAGCCCAGCGGACATATCCGCATCCTCAGGGGCAACCTGGCTCCCGGCGGTGCGGTGGCCAAGATCACCGGCAAGGAGGGGCTGCGATTCTCGGGTCCGGCGCGGGTCTACGACTCCGAGGAGGACATGCTGCATGCCCTGGAGCGCAAGGAGATCGGCAAGGGCGATGTGGTGGTGATCCGTTACGAAGGGCCCAAGGGCGGCCCGGGGATGCCCGAGATGCTTACCCCCACCTCCGCCATCATGGGGGCGGGTCTCGGCAAGGACGTGGCGCTGCTCACCGACGGGCGTTTCTCCGGCGGCTCCCACGGTTTCATCATCGGCCACATCGTGCCCGAGGCCCAGGAGGGCGGCCCCCTGGCGCTGGTGCAGGACGGGGAAACCATCACCATCGACGCCGAGTCCAACACCATAGACGTGGACATCAGCAACGAGGAAATGGAACGCCGCCGGGCCGCATGGCAGATGCCGCCCTACAAGGCCCAGCGTGGCACCCTGTTCAAGTTCATCAAGAACGTGACCGACGCTTCCCACGGCTGCGTCACGGACGAGTAGCCTCGTACCGGCTCGATCGAGGATCGTCTGCCGGGCGCGGCAGACGATCTGCCGTCATTCCAAGCTATTTCCAACGGAGGAGACGAACAATGGTAAAGATTACCGTGAAGCAGAACGGCCCTTATCTGGTCGAGGGCGACGGCGTGACGGTGGTGGATTGGAACGGTCAGGAGTACGTTCCGTCCCGGCGTCCCTTTGCCCTGTGCCGCTGCGGCGCTTCCACCACCAAGCCGTTCTGCGACGGGACCCATTCCAAGATCGGTTTTCAGGCGGCCGAAGCCGCCGTACCCGGCAGCGGCGACAAGCCCGCCCAGTGACTCCGGCCGACCTGCCGCTGGGGCCGCGGGGTGTGCGGCCTGGCGGTTGCGGGTCCGGGCTACAGGGTGTCCCAGCTAGAGCGCTTGCGCACCCGGATACGGGGCAGGATCAATCCGATGATGATGCCCAGGATGATCACGCCGGCGCCGACCACGAACCAATCGCGGGCGGTGCGGTCCTTCAGGGTCTCGTTTTCCTGCCGTACCGACTGCAGGTCCCGTTGCAGGGACAGCATCTCGCCCTTGAGCTTCTTGTTCTCGTTGTCGATGGACAGGGTGTTGGAGGCGGTGCGCCGGACCTCGTCGAGCTGCTGAGTGATGTGGTTGTTCTGCGTCTCGAGCTGGGCCACCTGCTGGGTGAGGTCCTGGTTCTTGGATTTGAGGTCGCTCAGGGTGCCGGCCTGCTGATGATCCTGCTGCTGGAGCTGGGCGAGCTTCTTCTGGGCGGCGGCAAGCTGGTCGCGGGCCGACGGATGGTCCATCAGAAAGCGGGTCAGCACCCAGCCCTGGGTTCCGTCGGCTGTCTGCACCTGGGTGTAGCCGGTCTGGGGGTCGGTCTGCAGCACCTGCAGGGGCGTGCCGCTGGTCAGCATGCGGACAATGGAGTGGCTGGTGCTGGTGCCGGTGCGCAGGGTGACTTGCAGCTGATCGCTGACGTACTGGGTCTCGGCCTGCGCGACGGCACTGACGGCGCACAGGACAAGCAACAGAAGGAACTGTTTCACGACGACTCCCGAATGCTGTTGACGAGCTCAGGCCGGGCGACCGGCGCAGGGCGTACCGCGATGGCGGGTGCGGTGTTTCACAAAACCGTCGGGCCGGGCTGGCATCTGAGCGCGAATCGCGGTATCTGTGAGCAACGGGCATGATTGCGCGACTCGGTGCCGCAAATCAAGTCTGTCGTAGGCGATAGAGCGGGGAAGACGGCTTTAGTGAAAGCGCAATTGACGCCCTTGGATCAGTTCGATTTCCACCAGGTGATTGAACGCACACAGGGTATCGTACTGGTTATGTTTACCGCACCCGGTTGCGGCGCCTGCCGGCGTTGGCGGGCCATGCTCACCGAGCTGGACGCCCGGCGTGCCGATCTGCGGGTGTTCGAGGTGGATGCCGCCCAGGATCTGGCCCTGACCAGGGAGTTCGAGGTTTTCCACTTGCCCGCCGTGTTTGTGTTCGTGGACGGCACCTACCACTGCGCCCTGCACAGCGAGGCCCATCCGGAACGTATCGAGGCGGCTCTGCAGAGCGCCCTGACGGCGCCGGCGGAGGAAGCGCCGTGAAGGTTGACGACCGCGGCGAGTGGCTTTCGGGTGTGCGCCGGGTGGCGTCGCCCAATTGGGACGAGCGTCCGGCAGGCGAAGTCTCGCTGATCCTGGTTCACGGCATCAGTCTGCCGCCCGGCGAGTTCGGCGGGCCCGCCATCGATGCCTTGTTCACCAACACCCTGGACCCGCGGGGGCATCCCTACTTCGAGCAAATTGCTCACCTGCGGGTGTCCAGCCATGTGCTCATCCGCCGGGACGGCGCCGTGGTGCAGTACGTACCCTTCAACCGGCGTGCCTGGCACGCCGGGGATTCCTGTTTCCAGGGGCGGCGCGCCTGCAACGATTTTTCCGTGGGCATCGAGCTTGAGGGGACCGACGACCAGCCCTACACGGACGCCCAGTACCATCGCCTGGCTGCGGTCATCAAGGCCGTGCAGGCAGCATTCCCCGGCATCACATCCGAACAGGTGGTGGGACACAGCGATGTGGCGCCGGGGCGCAAGAGCGATCCCGGTCCGGCATTCCAGTGGTCACGGCTGTGGGCGTTGTTGGCGGAAAGCGTCCCGACTTGACAGCCAACTCGTGCAGCCGGTAGCGTCGTCTGCCTGGATTCTAAGAACAATTCGGACCGAATTTGCAGCCATGACGCTCATTTCCGTACTCGTCGCCCTGCTGGTGGAGCGCTTTCTGGGCCATCTGCAGGATCTGCGGCGGTTCGACGCGTTCGTGGATTTCTCCGGCTGGCTGCGGCGCCGCTTCTTTCAGTCCCCGCCCTGGGACGGCGCCTTCGGGGTGCTGGTGGTGCTCGCCGTGCCGGTGGTCATCACCGCTGTGCTTCAGGACTGGCTGAGCAGCTGGCTGTTCGGGCTGCCGGAGCTGGTCTTCTCCATCGCCGTATTGGTGTACTGCCTGGGTCCCCGGGATCTGGCTGCCGATGCTGAAAGCTACCAGGATGCCGCCGGCGGCGCCGACGAGTCCCTGGTCTACAGGGCCGCCGACCGTCTGCTGGGCGGGCAGCTTCCCGACAGCGGCGATCGGGAGGGAGCCGCGGTGGACGGGGTGTTCAGCCAATCCAACACTCGTCTGTTCGCGGTGTTGTTCTGGTTCATGGTGCTGGGACCCATGGGCGCCGTTCTGTATCGTTGTGCCACCGTGTTGCGCCAGCAGGGCGCCCCCGACGAGAGCGAATTCCAGAATGTGGCCGTTCGTTTCCACAGCCTGCTGGGCTGGCCGTCGGCCTGGCTGGCAGGGCTCGGGTTCGCGGTTTCGGGGGATTTCGAAGGGGCGCTGACCGGTTTGCGGGAAGGCCGTACGACCCGACTGGAGCGCTTTTTCGATCCCACCGCCGGGGTGTTGGTGGATGCCGGCCGCGGCGCACTCGGTCTGGAGGCCGACAGCCCGGTGGACGCCTCCACGGTGGGTCTGGCCATGGGTGTGGTATGGCGTACCCTGGGCGTGTGGGTGTTTCTGCTCGCGTTGTTCACCTTGGCCGGCTGGGCTGCCTAGGGAACCTCTGCGCAGACCGCTGAAGCGGCACTCACGGCGTTGCAAAGGCGCTCGGAATGCTCATCTACTTGTTGTAAACTCCGTTTCCTCGCCGGAGTGTCCCGATGTCCGCTATCCGTCCCGCTACTGATTCCACCCCCGCAGTCACCCGCATCGATATCATCCGCCACGGCCAGCCTGTGGGGGGGCGACGCTATCGCGGCCAACTCGACGATCCGCTCAGCGAGCTCGGCTGGCAACAGATGTGGAACTCGGTGGGGGATTACGGTGGCTGGGACGTCATCGTCACCTCGCCGCTGTTGCGGTGCAGCGAGTTCGCCCAGGCCCTGGGGGAGCTCCTCGGCATCCCGGTGACGGCCGATGCCCGGCTCAAAGAGGTCGGCTTCGGCGCCTGGGAAGGTCGCAGCCGCGCCGATGTACAGACAGCCGATCCCGAGCAGTATGCGGCCTTCTACCGCGATCCGGTGGGTTGCCGTCCGCCGGGCGCCGAGCCGCTGCCGGCCTTCACCGCAAGGGTGGCGGCCGCATTCGACGAGCTGGTGGAACGCTATCGCGGACAGTCGGTGCTGGTGGTCGCACACGCGGGAGTGATCCGGGCCACCCTCGCCCACACACTCCAGATTCCCCTGGCAGCCCTGTACCGTATCCAGGTGGCCAATGCCGGTGTGACCCGCGTGCAGGTCCCGCAGGACGGGCCGGCCGCCCTCGTGTTCCACGGTGGCACTTTGGTGTGAGGGCGCTGCTGCTGGTGCTGGCGTGGCTGGTGTCGGGCGCGGCGCCGGCGGCTCCGGTGTCCGCCGTGGACGACGCCGGCACTGTCATTCATCTGTCCCATCCCGCCCGGCGCATCGTCAGTCTGGCGCCCCATGCCACGGAACTGTTGTTCGATGCCGGAGCCGGTGCGCAGGTGGTGGGAACCGTGTCCTACAGCGACTACCCGCCCGCCGCCCGCCGGCTTCCGCGGGTCGGCAATGCCAGTCGCATCGACCGCGAGCGGGTGCTCGCCCTGCACCCCGATCTGGTGGTGGGCTGGGGCAGCGGCAACCCGCCCGGCCAGCTGGCCGCCTTGCGGCGCCTTGGAATTCCCGTGTTCGTGTCCGAGCCGCGTCGCTTCCGAACCATTGCCCATGACCTGCGGGCCCTGGGGCGGCTGGCGGGTACCGAGCCGGCGGCAGGGGCGGCTGCCCAGGCCTTCGAGCGGCGGCTGAAGGCGCTGCGCCGGCGTTATACGGGACGTTCTCCGGTGACCGTGTTCTTCCAGGTCTCCACCCATCCGCTGATCACCGTGACGGGCGAGCACATCATCAGCCGGGTGCTGCGCCTGTGCGGCGGGCGCAATATCTTCGCCGACTTGTCCGGGCTCGCCCCCCAGGTGTCGCTGGAAGCCGTGCTCGCCGCCCGTCCCCGGGCCATCGTGTTCTCCAGTTATGCGGGACAGGACAGCCGATCCATGGGGGCGTTCTGGTCCCGGTGGAAGGCCGTACCGGCAGTACGCAACGGCGCGATCTTCGGCATTCCCGCCGACCTGATCGCCCGTCCCACGCCGCGCATCCTGGACGGCGCGGCGATGATCTGCCGGGACCTGCAGAAAGTCCGCAACCGATGAGTCCGGGCGGGGCGGGAAGAGCCACGGAACCCACGGAATCCACGGAAGGGATAAGGCAAAGGCGAAAGCGCCACGGAAGACACGGAAAGCACGGACGGAAGGGAATGCCGGGGTGATCGTGGCGGACTCGTCACACAGGCGCGGTTACCGACTGGCGCTGTGGCGTATGAACCCAAAACCCTTGGAGCTACGGAATCCACGGACAAGAGATTCAAAAGGCATCAAGCGGCGTAGGGTGCAATAAGCAACGCGCATTGCACCGGACAACCGCGGTTCAAAATCTTCCCGTCCGTGGATTCGGTGGCTCTCATAAAGCTTTTCGGGACTCCGGCGCAATGCGCTACGCTTATTGCGCCCTACGTTCTTGCCGTCCTCTCGTCCGTGCTTTCCGTGTTTTCCGTGGCGCATTTGATTTCGCAGCGCAGGAGCCAGAATTGCCGGTGCGGCAAGCGAATAGCGCTTTCCGTGGGTTCCGTGGATTCCGTGGCTCTCACTTCTTGAGGTGACTTGCCGCAATCTCCCGGATGCGCGGCGCTTCGATGCCGTACTCATCGGCCAGTTGCA
>CAZNBB010000023.1:0-28819 GCA_964571225.1 uncultured Gammaproteobacteria bacterium | reverse complement strand
GCCGCAATCTCCCGGATGCGCGGCGCTTCGATGCCGTACTCATCGGCCAGTTGCAGGGCACGGGTCAGGCGGGCCGGTGCGCTGCGGCCGGTGCAGCGGTGTTCGGGGTCCCCGTCGAACGCCTCCACCATGCCTGCCACCAGCGCCTCGCCGTCCAGCCGTTCGCCGGTCAGGGACTCCTGCAACTCCACCACTTCCAGGGCGACGGCCCGTGCCAGGGGCTGGTGGTCGTGCCACAGGTCGTGGACGGTGCCGTCGGTGACCAAACCGGCGATGTTGGTGGTCAGGATATAGACGTTCTTGCGCACCAGTTCGAACAGCAGTTGAGCCTCGTCGGCCAGCACCCGCACCGGAATGTCCAGGGTTGCCAGAGCATCCCGCAGCAGGGCGGCGCCGGGCCCGTAGGCGGGCGAGGGCAGAATCACGCGGGCTTCGCGTCCGGGCTTCTTCTCGAACCACACCGAAATGATGGTGGGATCGGTCAGGCCGTGGCGTTTCCAGTCGGCGGGAAGCAACTCGTTCTGGATCAGCGCCAGGCGCTGCTTCCAGTGGTCGGGAAGGGATTTCAGGACCGGGTGCAGGTCCCCTTCCGCCACTGCCGCCACCACTGTCGCGGGCTGGGGAACCTCGGCGGCCAGTGCCTCCGGTTCCTGGCCGCGCAGCAGCGGAAAGACGGGGTGCCCGAGTTTCAGAAAACCGCGGGCGAACACGCCGCCCAACTCTCCAATACCGACGATGACCACAGGTTCTTTCATGAGGCTCCTGGCGATTGTCAGCTGTTCTTGGGGATGGCCTTCACCGAATAGTAGTCCTCCCGTTCAATGACGGTGAACAGGCGGTCGATGTTGGGATGCCGGCCGGGGTGGGCTTTGGCGTCTTCCACATGCTCGGCGAACAGTTCCAGTGCCCGGCGGGCGGCCTGGGGCCCGATGCCGCCGAAGTCCACGGCAACCTTGTAGTAGACCGCCAGCGCGCCCTGCTGACCGGGTTTGTTCTCGATGACGACGTCGGGTTCGTAGCCCTCGCCATACAATTCCAGTCGTTCCAGGTTCTCTATGGAGGGCAGGGTCGTCAGGTTATCGGCGAAACGGGTCATGGGTTCTACGGTCGCTGCGGGCATGGGGGGCCGCAATTATAGCGTGCCCTGCGGCCCGTTTCGAAACGCGCCGGTCAGCGCTGGTGTCGCCAGAACACTTCGCCGTTGCCGGCCTCCCGCGCCAACACCCGCGCCACCACGAACAGCAGGTCCGAGAGCCGGTTGAGATATACCAGAGCCTGGGGGTTGACGGTCTGGACGCGGGCCAGGGTCAGGGTCCGGCGTTCGGCCCGGCGGCAAATGGCCCGGGCCAGATGGCAGGCCGCTGCTGCCGGTCCGCCGCCCGGCAGAATGAATTCCTTCAAAGGGGGCAGGTCGGCGTTGAAGCCGTCCAGGGCCTGCTCCAGGGCATTGACCTGCTCGGCGCCGATGGCCTGGTGACCCGGCATGCTCAGCTCTCCGCCCAGGTCGAACAACTCGTTCTGCACCTGGGTGACGACATCGCCCACGGCGGATGGCAGCGGTTGCGCCGCCACCAGGGCCAATGCGCTGTTGAGCTCGTCCACCGTGCCGATGGCTTCCACCCGCGGGTCGTCCTTGTCGACGCGCGAACCGTCCCCCAGGCCGGTGCTACCCTGGTCTCCGGTGCGGGTATAGATCTTCGACAGTCGGTTGCCCATGGCTCATCGGTCTCGCAATGCCGCGCCGGCGCTCCGATTGGCGCCGGCCCCGTTCAGCTCCCTACCAATTGATAGCGTACCGGAAGTTCCATCACCACGTCCCGTCCGTCCAGCCAGGCCGCGGCCTGGGGCAGACGGCGGACCTGCTCCAGGCTGTGCAGCGCGGCACGGTCCAGCACCGGGTAACCGCTGGAACGGGCCACCTTCAGCCGGCTGATCTTGCCGTTGCCGTCGATGCGCAGGGACAGGACCACCTTTCCCTGCCAGCCCCGCTCCCTTGCCAGGGGCGGATAGTGGAAATAGCGCTGCAGGCCATCGACCAGCGCCTTGCGCAGACGCCGGGTCAGCGTGCCGCGCCGGGCTGCATTGTGAGCGCTGGTCGGTCGCGCGGATGCCGACCCGTGCGGCCCGGTCGCCTTCGCCGGGTGTCGCGCTGGCGGGCGGCTTGAGGGCCGGTTGGCTGCAGCGCTGCGGGCGGGCGGGGCGTGGTGCTTGGCCGGTGGCGAAGCCGTCGCCATCGGCGCCGCAGGCCTGGGCTGTGCCGGCGTCGCTGTCCGGTTCCTGTGGGGCGGCTTGCGTGGCGCCGGCGTGCGGTGGGCGATCGACGGGGGCGCCGTTTTGCGCAAGGGCGCGCTCGTGGCGGTGGCTTTTCCCTTGGGTTCATCGGTGTGACGGTAGGGCGCATGCAGCAGCGAGATATCCAGACGCGCAGCGTCCGCCACGCCGCTGGCCGCCCCACGGAATGTGGGGTGCAGCCAGCCGAGCACAGCGGCATGGAGCAGCAGCGATGCCGCCAGAAAGCCGATCAGCGGACGGGCGTCCGAAGCCATCACAGGGCAATGCCCACCGACAGGGTGAAGGCCCGTTCGGGCAGCGGATAGGCGTTGTATTTGCCGGGGGTCGACAGGCTGCGCACGCCGTAGTCGTACGCCTTGCGGTCGAACAGGTTGTGCACGGCCGCGGTTACCGACCACTGGTGCCAGCGCCTACCCACCTTCAGGTCCACCAAGGTGTAGGCGGGGATCTGCTGACCGAAGTTGTTGGTCTGGTCGTTGTCGAAGTATTTGGCGCCCACGTAACGGGCGCCGGCTGACACCCAGCTTCCGTGGGGCAGTTTCCAACGGGCGCTCACGGTGGCTGTCTGGCGGGGCACCAGAGGGACGTTGTTGCCCGCATTGGGTCCGTCGCGAAACTGCGCGCGCATGTAGGCATAGCTGCCCTGTAGTTTCAGATGCGCGGTGACGGGGACGGCAGCGGACAGTTCCAGGCCGTAGCGGCGGGTGGGATCCAGATTGACGTTGGCGAAGGTATTGGGATCGTAGGCGATCTCGTTCCTCAGCCGCAGGTAGTACACGTCCGCACTGAAGCGGGATTTGCCGGGGGTGTAGGTTACGCCGCTGCCCACGTCCACGCTGGTCTGGGGTTTGAGGGGCGAGAACACCTGCAGGAATGTGGTCGGGTCCGTCTGGAACAGCTCATCGATGGTGGCAAGGCGGACGCTGCGGGCCGAGCGCAGGTACACGGACAGGTCCTGGCGCAGGCGATGGTGCAGCCCGAGGTCCAGCAGATAGACGTTGTCGGTGCGGTCCGCGGGCGGCGCCTGGGTGGCGAAGCTGCCGCCGGGAGCGCTCGGGTCGGCATGATCCCGGGCGGTGATGCGCACCCTCTCCAGGCGTGCGCCCGCGGTCAACGCCGTGGTACCGGTCAAGGCGAGTCGGGTGCGCCCGTAGGCGGCCAGGGACTTCTGGGTCACGTACAGATGATGCACCGGTGTGGCGATGGTGGAGGGGTTCAGGGACCGGTCCGATGTGTAGCGCGAGTCGTAGTAGTCCACGCCCAGCACCGTGCGGGCGCTGTGACCGAACAACGGCAGCGGAAGGGTCAGCCGCGGCGTGAACGACCAGGTGCTGAGGTCGGAGTCCAGATAACGGGCGTACTTGCCTCCGAAGGTGTAGTCGTCGAAAAACGCCTTTTCGTTCTTGGTGCGGTAGCCCACATCGAGCACCGCTTCGGCGCCATTCTGCCAATAGTGGGAATAGCCGCCGCTCAGGCGGTCGCCGGTTCTGCGGGCCCAGTCGTTGGGCGTGGCTGTGCCGCGCCGGTCGTTCACCAGCTGATTGATTCCCGCGCTCGGGTCCACGGTGCGAGGTCCGGGCAGGCGCAGGCGCTGGGAGTCGCCGCCCATGCGCAGAAACCACTCGCCGTTGGCCTGCGGCAGCTTCAGGTCCGCCTGCACATTGCGCTGCTGCAGCTCGTTGTTGGCGCGATAGCCGTCGGAATCCACAGCCTGGCCGGCGACATGCAGGGAGTACCGGCTGCCGGTATGGCTGGCGTCGGCGTCCAGGGTGCGGGTGGCGAAACTTCCCAGTGACATGTCCAGATGGGCGCGCGTACCTGCGCGTCCGCCCTTGCGGGTAATAATGTTGATGGCGCCGCCCACCGCCCCGTCTCCGTACAGCACGCCGCCGCCCCCGCGGATGATCTCGATGCGCTTGATGCTGTGCAGCGGTATGGCAGCGAAGTCCACCGCGCTGAGATCGATGTCGTTGAGGCGCCGGCCGTTCAGCAGGATCAAGGTATTCTGGGTGTCGGTGGCGCCGAACCCCCGCAGTCCGACGCTGGCGCGGGCGGCGTCGTTGCCGTACAGGCTGCGGGTGACCACGCCGGCCTGCTGCGACAACAGTTGCGGCAACGTGGTGGCGGTGCTGTCCGCGATGTCCCGGGCGGTGATGACCGTCACGTTGGCCGGTTCGCTGGAGGCAGGCGTGCCCAGCCGCGTCGCCGTGACCACGATGGGCTGGGCCGAAGCGCCCTGGGCGCCGATCGGAACGAGACTGGCAAGTGTCAGCAGTGCGACGGAGTGTCGGATAGGCAAAGCGGTTCCTCCCTGGGGCGCACACCCGCGCCCACGCTCAAATACCGTGGCGTGAGGAACTGGAAGACAGGGAACGGTGAGACCGCGCCTGTGGTTGTCGCCCCCCGCGACACGGACCATGCGCCTGCTCCAGGCCGGTCTCCGGGCTCACGAGTGGTCTGGCTGATGCCGGACCGGGCGAATCGCCTTCCCGCGTGTCGACACGCAGTGGCGTTCTGATCCGCCTTCACTCGTCTACCGTTGCGGGGGCAGCGCCGGACTTGCCGATTCCGAGCGGAATCAGGCGCACCGGCTTCCCGTTTCATCCCGGGATACGAACATCTCCCGGGACACCTGGAGCGAGAATGCGTGGCTGACTCTAAGGGCGCTCATCGGCCCTGTCAAGGTGACGCCCAGCGGCTGGCCGCGTTGCGCGGGTGCGGGTGGTGTCGGGGAAGGTGGCGGCTCGTGTACCATGTAATGCCTTGCTTCGGGGCGGGAAACGGCGCTGTGGCGGGCGTGCCGGCGGCGCCGCTCAGCGGGCCTTCTGCCCTTGACCTTGAACCAGTTCTTCCGAGAGCGACGATCGGGACAACGCGATGACCGACATGCAGCAGGATGCCTTCCGAGCCGCGTTTCGAGGCAGCTTTGTGGGAATGCTGCGCTGGCCGCAGCTCGACGCCCTGTGGGATGCGGTGCGCGAAGACGCCGGCGGCGGCTGGTACATCTATGCCGTGGGCGAAGAGCCGCCCGCCGAGCCCGCGGATGCGGATCAGGTGCGTACCTTCATCGAAGAAATCGACAGCTTGCTGCGCAAAGAGCACGACGAAGACTACTGCGGCATCGTGTACGCCGATGAACCCGGGGCACCCGGGTTCGTGAAGATCTTCGATCCCAACAATCTCGGCGTTTCCTGCGGCTACAGCGACAGCCCGCCGCTGCCGGGCTGGATACTCTGTAAAATCCCTCCCGCCGCACTGGACGCGGGCGGCCCGCTGCCGGGCAACCGCCGGCGCTGGTGGCAGCGGCTGTTCGGCAGCTGATCGGGCCCGTCCCTCGGGCAGCGGTTTTCCGTTCCCTCCCTCAAGACTCTTCCCGATACGGTCGATAGGTTGCAGGAGTACTGTAGCGGCGCCGCGCCCGAGCGCCGGACGTAGGGCCGCGCTCGGGACCGCCGTGCGGGACCTTGTGGTTTAGCGACTGATGTGAAGGGGAGTTATGAAAAGCAGAATGCTAATAATCGCCGCTACGCTGGCCACCCTGCCGGGGCTGGTTCATGGCGAAGGCGTGGCGGTGGGCGGCCGGGTCGGCACCCTGGGCCTGGGATTGGAAGCGGCGACGGCCCTGTCGCCGTCACTCAATGCCCGGGCGAGCGTCAACGGATTCAACTACAGCAGGGACACCACCCGGAGCGGCGTCGACTATCACGCCAAGCTCAAGCTCGGCACGGCGGCATTGGATCTGGACTGGTACCCGATGCACGGTGTGTTTCGCACCACCGTCGGATTGGCCTACAACCGCAACGAGGCCGATCTCAGCGGCCGCCCCAGCAACGGCCAGTTCGTCATCAACGGCATCACCTATCAGGCAACCGAAGTGGCCGCCCTCGACGGTAGCGTCACGTTCAAGAAACTCGCGCCCTATATCGGCATCGGTTGGGGCGACCCTGTGGCCTCCGGCCGGGGATGGGGATTTGCCGCCGATATCGGCGTCCTCTACCAGGGTTCCCCGCAGGTGGGACTGAGCGTCACCTGCGGGACCGGCCTCAATACCGCCATGTGCACCCAGCTCAAAAGCGATACCGAACAGGAGCGTGCTCAGCTCGCGTCGGACCTGTCCAGCTACAAGTGGTACCCGGTGGTTTCCGTTGGCGTGTCCTATCGTTTCTGAGGCCTACCGCCTCCAATCCCCCGTGGCGGTTCCGCGCGTCGCCGCGGCGCCGTCACGGGTCCTCGCGGCTTTTGGCACGGCCCGTATATGCACGATCGCAGCCGCCGGCGCAAACGCCATTGCAACAGGCTTCGTTCGTGCTCTGCGCCGCACCGCCCGACTGACCCTGTAATACCGACGTAATGCGCCAGTCACGGCGGCGTCACGTCCTCTCTCTAGGATGGTGCCCACATCAATCCTGCGTTAGGAGAGGCACCTATGGCGACGCCCGCCACCATAATGGCCGAGCTCCACACGGAACATGCCGGCACCCTGACTGTGTCGCTGGCAGACGACCACGAAGTTCGCGACTGCCAGCGGCTGCGCTACCAGGTATTCGCGGACGAGTTGGGTGCGCGGCTGCATACGGACAGGCCGGGCGTTGACCGGGACGCGTTCGACCCGTTCTGCAAGCACCTGCTGGTGCGCGACTCCGCCACCGGCGCCGTGGCGGCGACCACCCGACTGCTGCTGGACGGCGATGCCCGTCGGGCCGGTGGGTTCTATTCGGAGACCGAATTCGATCTGCAGCCGGTGTTGGGCCTTCCCGGACGGTTCATGGAAGTCGGGCGCACCTGCGTGCACGGGCACTACCGTTCGGGAACCGCCATTGCAGTGCTATGGTCCGGCGTGGCGCGCATGATGGTCATGCATCAGGTGGACTACCTCATCGGCTGCGCCAGCATCCCCCTGCGTGACGGAGGCGTCTACGCCCAATCGGTGGTGGAGCGCCTGCGGGACAGCTATTTCGTACCGGAAGAGCTGCGCGTGATCCCGAAACGCCCGTTGCCGGCCTGGGACGTGCCGGTGCGGCCCGATGTGGCGCTGCCCGCGCTGCTCAAGGGCTACCTGCGCCTGGGCGCGCGGGTCTGCGGCGAGCCGTGCTGGGATCCGGATTTCGACGTGGCCGACCTGTTCGTGCTGCTCAACCGCGACCGTCTCGAGCAGCGCTATGCGCGCCACTTCGTGAATCGGCTGTGAGTCCGGCGGGCAGTGTCGGGCGGGCGTCGGGGACGGCGCTCAGAACAGCGATGCTGGCGGTACATGTGGCGTTCGGCGGGCTGCTGGCGCTCGCGTTATCCGTCGGCGGCGGCCGGTACTGGTACCGCACCCGTTACGGGCGGCGGCTGCTCGCCTGGTGGATGGGCACCTTGAACAACCTGCTGCGGTTGCGGGTGCGGGTCATCGGCGAGCCGTGCGACGGGCCGGTGCTGTTGGTGGCCAATCATGTGTCCTGGCTGGATATTCCTGCGCTGGCTGCGGTGGCGCCGGCGGTATTCGTCGCCAAAGCGGAGGTCCGGCAGTGGCCGCTGATCGGTTGGCTGTCCGCCCGGGCAGGGACGCTGTTCCTGCAGCGTGCCTCGCTGATGGGGGTGCGGGGCGTCATCGACCGACTGGCACAGGAGCTGGACGAGGGTCTGCGCTGCGCGATATTTCCGGAGGGCACCACCACCTGTGGAGACGACGTGGCACCGTTCCGGGCGGCCTTGTACCGCCCGGCCGACGGCGGCCGCTGTGCGGTGCAGGCGGTGGCCATCCGTTACTGTCGCGGTGGCCGCAGGGACGCCACCGCGCCATTCATCGGCGACGACGGGTTCCTGCCCCACCTGTGGAGGATACTGCGCCAGGGCGATTTCGAAGTGCGGCTCCATTTCTGTCCGCCCGCGACCGGTGCGGTCCACCGCAGGGTGCTGGCAGAAACCACCCGGGCGGCCATCCGCCGGTGCCTGCAACAGACACCGGTGTCCACCAAGGTGGCATAACGGAGCGCCTATTCGGGAAGCCACGCCGTGGTGCCGGACACGGACACGGGAATCAGCCGGTGGCGGTACAGGCGCTGCAGGTGGCCCTCCTGCAGCATCGCCTGCGCATCCCCGTGCAGGCACTCGCCGTCGCCGAACAGCAGCAGGAAGCGGTCGGCGAAACGCGCCGCCAGGTTGATGTCGTGCAGCACCATGACCAGGGCCTTGCCGGTGGCGCGCGCGTGGGCGCCGAGCTGTTCGAGCAGCCGGATCTGATGGTGCAGGTCGAGATGGTTGGTGGGTTCGTCCAGCAGGTACACGGCCGGATCCTGGGTGAGCAGGGTGGCCAGCCCGACCCGGCGTCGCTCGCCCCCGGACAGGGTGTGTATCTCGCGCTGTTCGAATCCCGCCAGTCCCATGGCCGCGAGGGCTTCCCGCGCGCGCCGATAATCGTCCGGTCCTTCCCAGCCCCACAGCCCCAAATGGGGGTGGCGCCCGATGAGCACCGTATCCAGCACGGTGGCGGGGAACGGATCGCTGTGGTCCTGCAGCAGCAGCCCCAGGTGCCGGGCCCGCACAGTGCTGGGCGCGTCCTGCAAGGCCATGCCTTCCATGCTCACCGTACCTGCCGCCGGCGCGGCCAGCCCGGCCAGCGTATGCAGCAGGGTGGTCTTGCCGACGCCGTTGCGGCCCAGCACGCACCAGCACTGGCCTGCGTCGACGGCCAGATCGAGGCCGTTGCAGACCCGCACGTCGGCAATGCGCACAGCGAGCTTTTCCGTTGCGAGCAGCGCCATGGCGTCAGCGTACCGTGACCCGGCTGCGGCCCAGCAGATAAAGGAACAGCGGCACCCCCAGCAGGGCGGTCAGCACGCCCACCGGCAGCTGACGGGGCGCGAACGCCGTACGGGCGAGGGTGTCGGCGGCGGTCAGCAGGGCGCCGCCAAGCAGGGCCGCTCCCGGCAGCAGTACCCGGTGATCCCGCAGCCCCAGCAGACGCAGAATGTGGGGCACCACCAGCCCCACGAAGCCGATGCTGCCCGCCAGGGTTACCGCCACCGCCGTCAGCAGGGAAGCCAGCAGATAGACGGTGATCCGCATCCGTTCCACGGCGACCCCCAGGGCGGCGGCGGGCAACTCGCCGTGGGCCAGCACATTGAGCTGGCGGGCGATGGCGGTCGCGATGGCCAGACCGACCGCAAGCACCACGAGCGCCGGCCGGGGGTCGCCGGCGGCGCTGAGATCGCCCATCAACCAGAACAGCATGCCGCGCAGCCCCTGGCTTGGGCTGACGGCCAGCATGAAGCTGACGGCGGCCCCCCAGCCGGCGGCGACCACCACACCGGTGAGCAGCAATCGGGTCGGGCTCCAGTTGCCCTGGCGGCGGGCCAGTCCGAACACGCCGGCGGTGGACAACAGGGCGCCACCGAACGCCCCTGCCGCCGGCCAGCTTCCGCCCAGGCCCAGCAACATGGCCCCCAGGGCGCCGGTGGCGGCGCCGCCGGATACGCCCAGGATGTAGGGGTCGGCCAACGGGTTGCGTACCAGCACCTGCATCAGGGCGCCCGCCACGGCCAGCAGGGCACCAGCCGCGAAGGCCGCCCCGGCGCGGGGCAGACGCAGTTCCAGGACCACTTCCCGGGCCAGCCCGTGGCCGTCGCCCGTCAGGGTGGCCCATAGCTGGTGCCAGTCCACCGGCACGATGCCGGCGTGCAGGGCCAGCACCAGGCTGGCCGCCGCCAGCAGCACCAAGCCCGCCAGCAAGGCCAACGGTCGAGCGGGGATGTTCACCATGGGGGCTCGCCGTGGACGGGCGGACGACGTGGCTGGCCCGCCCCCATCAGGCGGTTGCGGCGCCCGGCCCGCGCAGGCTGATGATGGGCCAGCGTTGCTTGCGGGCGTGGGTGGCGAGTGTGTCGTCCGGGTCCACCGCCACCGGGTTGTCGACCCGGGACAGCAGCGGCAGGTCGTTGTGGGAATCGCTGTAGAACCAGCTGCCCTGCAGATCCTCGTCATGGTCGGTCAGCCACTGCTGCAGACGCTGCACCTTGCCGTGCTGGAAACACGGGGTGCCGGTGACGGCGCCGGTGTAGCGGCCCTCCTGCATTTCCGGCTCGGTGGCCAGCAGGTGCTCGATCCCCAGGCGTTCGACGATGGGCGCGGTGATGAAGCTGTTGGTGGCGGTGATCACCACCGGCAGGTCGCCGGCACCCCGGTGGCGCTCGATCAGGGTGCGCGCCGCCGGCAGTATGATGGGATCGATCTGCTCGCGCAGATACTGCTCCCGCCAACGCCGCAACTGATCCATGTCGTGTTCGGCCAATGGCCGCAGCTGAAAGCGCAGGAACTCGCGGATGTCCAGGGTCCCGGCCTTGTATTGATCGTAGAAGCGTTGGTTTTCCCGTTCGTAGTACTCGGCGTCGACGATTCCCCGCTCGATCAGGAAACGTCCCCACAGGTAGTCGCTGTCGCCGCCGAGCAGCGTGTTGTCCAGGTCGAAAAGGGCTAGGCTCACGGCAGAGAAAAACTCCGGATATTTGGGGAAAAATGAGCGCTCAAGAGCATAGTGCCCGGGGCTTCAAAGGTAAATGAGCGGGCCCGCCTGCGGGGATTTGCCGCCATGCCTGGATTTGAAGATAATGAACTGAGACTGCCTAAGACGTGTGCTCCAAGTGATTGATTCAGACGGATATAGACCAAATGTAGGTATCATCCTCAGCAATCGGGATGGTCATCTGCTGTGGGCTCGTCGGATCGGTCAGCGGGCCTGGCAGTTCCCCCAGGGAGGGATTCGCACCGACGAGACGCCGGAGGAGGCTCTTTATCGGGAGCTTACCGAAGAGGTGGGCCTGCTTCCCGGTCATGTGGAAGTGATGGGCTGCACCCGCGGCTGGCTGCGTTACCGCCTGCCCCGGCGGCTGGTGCGCCGCGACAGCCGTCCGTTGTGCATCGGCCAGAAGCAGGTCTGGTTCATGCTGAGGCTGGTGGGCAGCGAAGGCTGTGTGTGTCTGGATCGTACCGACAAACCCGAATTCGACTGCTGGCGGTGGGTCAACTACTGGCATCCCCTCCATGAGGTCGTGGCATTCAAGCGCAAGGTCTACGAACGCGCCCTCCATGAGCTCGCGCCGTTGGTGTTTCCCGACGGCGCCCCGCCGATTCCGCGGCCGCAGCGCTTCGGCGGCCACCGCTTTGACCGCTGATCGCCGACGGCTGTTGCCGTCACACCATAGACCAAAGCCGTGAAAGAATCGCTGCCCATGCTCGTTACCCTGCGCCGCGTCGTGCAGGAGGTCAACGCGGCGCCCGATCTGCAGGGCGCCCTGGAGATCATCGTGCGGCGGGTACGGCAGACCATGGAAGCGGACGTGTGCTCCGTGTATCTGCGCGACCCGGTCAATGGCGGGCATGTGCTGATGGCCACCGACGGCTACAACCCGGACGCCGTGGGGCGGGTTCGGCTGGGGTCGGGTCAGGGTCTGGTGGGGCTGGCCGCCGAGCGTGCCGAGCCGGTTAACCTGGAAGACGCGCCGGCTCACCATCGCTACCGGTTCAGCGCCGATACCGGCGAGGCGCCGTTTCACGGTTTCCTCGGGGTTCCGATCATCCAGCATCGCGAAGGGTTGGGCGTGCTGGTGGTGCGTCAGCGCCAGCGGCGCGTATTCGCCGAATCCGAGGTCACTTTCCTGGTCACCCTGGCCGCCCAGCTGGCTGGCGCCATCACCCATGCCGAAGCCAGCGGCGGTGTGCGCCGGCTGCTCCACGAGTTCGCGGGGGACGCCTTTTCTCTGCGCGGGCTGGCGGGCGCGCCCGGGGTCGCCATCGGTCAGGCGGTGGTCGTGTACCCCCTGGCCAACCTGGACGCCGTGCCGGACCGCCGCGCCGCCGATCCCGTCGCCGAGGAGGCTGCCTTCAACGATGCGGTGGCGGCCGTGCGCGAGGAACTGCAGGGCCTGGCCAGCAACATGGACGGTGCGCTGCCGGCGGCGGATCGGGCGCTGTTCGACGCCTATGTCATGATGCTGGGCAGCGACACCCTGGTGGATCGCGCCCTGGAACACATACGCGCCGGCAACTGGGCGCCCGGTGCATTGCGGGACACCATCGCCGAGCATGTAAAGATCTTCGAGGGCATGGAGGACTCCTATCTGCAGGAGCGCGCCGAGGACATTCGCGATCTGGGGCGGCGAATTCTCGTGCACCTGCAGTCCACGCCGCCGCCGGCCAGGGAATGGCACCCCCACACCATTCTGGTGGGCGAAGAGCTCAGCGCCACTCAGCTGGCGGAGGTGCCGGCCGAATGCCTGGCGGGCGTGGTGTCGGCGCGGGGTTCGGGTTCTTCCCATGTGGCCATTCTCGCCCGCGCCCTGAACCTGCCCGCGGTGATGGGTGTGGAGGACCTGCCGGCCGGACGTCTGGACGGTCAGGAGCTGGTGGTGGACGGTTACCAGGGCCGCGTCTACGTCAAACCTTCCCCGGCGGTACGGGCCGAGTTCCGGCGCCTGATCCGCGAAGAGGCGGTGCTTGCCAAAGGGCTTCGGGAGCTGGCCGGACTGGCCTCGGAGACCGCCGACGGCCAGCGCATTCCCCTGTACGTCAATACCGGCCTGCTGTCGGACATCTCCCCGTCCCTGCGCAGCGGCGCCGACGGCGTGGGCCTGTATCGTACTGAAATCCCCTTTCTGATCCGGGACCGGTTTCCGGGCGAGGAGGAACAGCGCCGGATCTATCGTCAGGTGCTGGAGTCGTTCGCCCCCCGCCCCGTGGTGCTGCGCACCCTGGATGTAGGCGGCGACAAGCCCCTCAGCTATTTCCCGGTGCGGGAGGACAACCCCTTTCTGGGCTGGCGCGGAATACGCATCACCCTGGACCATCCGGAGATCTTCCTCACCCAGCTGCGGGCCATCCTGCGGGCCAGCGCGGGTCTGGACAACCTGCGCATGCTGCTGCCCATGATCAGCGGCGTGGCCGAGCTGGACGAGGCATTGGGGCTGATTCGTCGTGCCCATCTGGAGTTGCTGGAGGAGGGCGAGACCATGGCGCTGCCGCCGGTGGGGGTGATGATCGAGGTTCCGTCGGCCGTCTACCAGATCGATGCCCTGGCCAAGCGGGTGAGCTTCTTCTCGGTGGGCACCAACGACCTTACCCAGTACCTGCTGGCGGTGGATCGCAATAATTCCCGGGTCGCCCAGCTCTACGATGCTCTGCATCCGGCGGTGCTGCGCGCCCTGCTGCAGGTGGTGGAAGGGGCCCGCCGGCATGACAAGCCCGTGAGCGTATGCGGCGAAATGGCGGGGGACCCCGGCGCCGCCCTGCTGCTGCTGGGCATGGGTGTGGACAGCCTGAGCATGACGGTCGGCAGCCTGCCGCGGGTGAAGTGGACGATTCGCAGCTTTTCGCGGGCAAAGGCCGCTGATCTGCTGGCCCGCGCCTTGGAGATGGAGGAACCCGTCGGTATCCGCCAACTGCTCAACGACGCGCTGGAGCAGGCGGGTTTGGGTGCCCTGGTGCGCCCCGGCCGATAGCATCCGCTCGCAGGTCTTGCCTATGCTTGCTGCAAGGGACTGCGCAGCGGGGTGGCATCTTGGCGGTATTGGCACATATCGACTGGCATCTGATTCTGCGCCATCTGCTCCTGCTGGTGTTCGCCTATGCGCTGGCCGTGCCGGTAGGCTGGAACCGGGAGCGGGAGGCCCGCGGCGCCGGCCTGCGCACGTTCCCGCTGGTGGCATTGGGCAGCTGTGGCTATGTGCTCATCGGCCTGTCCGTGCTGCACGGTTCGGCGAGCCAGTCGCGGATCCTGTACGGTTTGATGACCGGCATCGGTTTCATCGGCGGAGGCGCCATTCTCAAGGGTCGCGACGCCGTGCACGGCACTGCCACCGCCGCCAGCATCTGGATAACCGGTGCCATCGGCGCCGCGGTGGCCTGGGGCCGCTACGAGATTGCCATCGTCCTGAGCGTGCTGAATTTCGCCACCCTCAGGGTGGGCACCTCATTCAAGGGCGTCATCCGCCGGGACGGCGACGGTCGCGGCCCCGACTGACTGGGCTCCCGACCGTAACGTTGCCCGCTGGTGCCGCGCGGCTGTAACCCTGCCGGCGGCGGGGTGAAGGCGTGCGGTGCCGGTGCTAGACTTGCGTTAACCGACCGGAGCCGGCGGCACATGGTGCCCGGGTTCCGGCAATTATCGATCTGTTGAGGACTGTGCTATGACCGAAGCGACTGCTGAGCGAGCCGATATCGCCTTTGTACCCGAGTTGAGTGACAGCGATGTCCGGTTGACCGAGACCGCCCGGGCCAAGTTGGCCGAACTGTTCGCCGACGCGGACGATGATCTGGAGGCGATCCGGGTGTTCGTGAGCGGCGGCGGCTGCGGGGGCATGAGCTATGGCATGACCTTCACCGATCGGCGCACCGAGTTCGACTGTGTGCTGGACGGCGGCGGTTTCAACCTCTATGTCGATGCCGTAGCCTTGAATTTCCTGCGCGGGGTGGAAATCGACTTCGTGGAACGCCCCATGGGCGCGAGCTTTGTCTTCAACAACGTGTTCGCTGCGACCGGGGGTGCGGGCACCTGTTCGGCGTGCGGCGCCGCCGGTGGCGGCTGCGCCTGAGTTCTGCGGCGCCTGCAGCAGGCGCGTTGAGTTCTCACGCCGGTATTCCCCGTTGAATGACTCCAGTGGTGCGGCCCCGCAAAGCGGGGCCGCACGCCTTCTGCTGGTCGCCCCCGCCAACAGCTATCGGACCTTCGCCTATCTGGATGCCGCGCGCCGGTTGGGTGTTGAGCTGTTGGTCGCCTCCGAAGGCAAGCATTCCCTGGTCAACCGTATGGTCGGCGGCATACAGGTGGATCTGCATGGGCCGGATGCCGTCGATCTGTTGGTGGCCGAGGCCCGCCGGCGGCCGTTCCACGGCGTGGTGGCCACCGACGACGCCAGCGTGGAACTGACCAGCCGCGTCGCCCGCGCCCTCGGCCTGCCCCACAATCCGCCCGAGGCGGCCCGCATTTCCCGGCGCAAGGATCTGGCCCGGGCGCGACTGGCTCAGGCCGGGCTGCCCATACCCCGCCATTGGCGTGTCGATCTGACCGCGCCGCTCGGACCGCAGATCGCCCAGGTTGCCTATCCCTGTGTAGCAAAGCCCCTGGCGTTGTCCGCCAGCCGCGGCGTGATCCGGGCCGACAACGGGGCCGAGCTCGCGTCGGCCTGCGCGCGTATTCAGCGCATCCTGGAGCGGGAAGCGCCCCGTGACCCTGACGAGCGCAATACGGTGCTGGTGGAAGCTTTCATCAGCGGTCCGGAAGTGGCGCTTGAGGGGCTGCTTCACGACGGCGAGCTGCGGGTGCTGGCACTGTTCGACAAGCCGGACCCCATGGAAGGGCCTTTCTTCGAAGAGACCTATTACATCAGTCCGTCGCGCCTGCCGGAGGTGCAGCAGCGGGCGGTGCGCCGGCGGGTTGCGCAGGCCTGTGCGGCCTACGGCCTGCGCGAAGGGCCGGTGCATGCCGAACTGCGTGTCAGCGGCGGCGATGCCTGGATCATGGAGGTCGCTTCCAGGACCATCGGCGGCGAGTGCGCCCGGCTGCTCAAGTTCGGTACCGGTCAGGGTCTGGAGGAACTGGTGCTGGCCCAGGCCATGGGCCGGCCCTTGGAGGCCCAGGCGCCTCCGGGCGGCGCCGGAGTGTTGATGATCCCAATCCCCCGGGCGGGTATTCTGCGGCGGGTGGAGGGGGTGCTCGCGGCCCGTCGCGTACCCCATATCCAGGATCTGGAAATCAGTTTGCGGGAAGGCTACGAGTTGGTGCCCCTGCCGGAGGGTTCCCGTTACCTGGGTTTCGTATTCTCACAGGCGCCCACGCCGGAGGCTGCCGAACAGGCCTTGCGGGCCGCCCACGGGCGGTTGAACGTGGTGGTGGCACCGCTGTTCAATCTGTCTGCGGGTTGAACGAAGCTGGAACCTGTCTCAACGTCGTGGATCGGCTGTCAGGACAAGGCGCGGATGACGCGTGATGCGCCACTTACAGGGGCAAATGAGCACCGCAGCGCGATCCGCAACGCAGGATTGGCGGGCGGGACGCATTTTTAGATGGCTCCCACTATTTCTTGCCGCCCGGCGGACGAAACCCCTGGGGTACGCCGCCGTATTCGCCCTCGTCGAACAGAAACCCGATCATATGTTTCTCGATGACCTCCACGCTGCCGGGATCGGCGGTGCTGAGGCCGTTTTCATTGATGATCATGGTCAGTCGCTCGAGCCATTTCTGCCAGCCTTCCCGCGACACGTTCTCGTAAATCCTTTCCCCCAGGGGGCCGGGATGGGGCGGCGCGTCGAGGCCTTCGGCCTCCCGCTTCAGTACGACACAATGGACAATCCGGGTCATAACACAATCTCTCAGCAGCTCTCTTTGCAGTGGGGTGTGGCCGCGCGGGCTCAGAAGGGCTTCACGATCACCAGGATGACGATCGCTATCAGCAGCAGGGCCGGTATCTCATTGAACCACCGATACCAGACATGCCCGTGCCGATTATGGCCGTCGCGAAAGTCCCGCACCAGCTTTCCACAATACAGATGATAAACGATCAGCACCCCGACCAGGGCCAACTTCAGGTGCAGCCACATACTGGCCTTGTAGGCCTGCCAGGCATAGCCGATCAGCAGCCAGACGCCGAAGAACACGGTCATGACCGCTCCGATGGTCATGATGGCGTAGAGCTTGCGCTCCATCACCTTGAACCGCTCGTCGCCCTCCGTGTCCCGGACCTCGGCATGGTAGACGAACAGGCGCGGCAAATAGAACAGACCCGCGAACCAGGTAACCATGAAGATGACGTGGAAGGCCTTGACCCAGAGCATGGCTCAAGCCTCCCTACGGCAGGTGGGGGCAGGTGCCCTCATCCCGCCACATGGGCGCCGCTGGCGGCGCCGGAGGCAGTCATGGTCAGGATCTGCTTGCGCACCGCCTCCATGTTCATCTCCCCGATCTTCTGCTTGACGATACGCCCGTCCGGCGCGATCAGAAAGGAGGTCGGCGTGAGCTGTATATCGCCGAACGCCTTGGCCACCTTGCCCTGGGTGTCTACCGTCACCGGGTAGGGTATGTTGCGCTCCTTGGCCATGGCCATGACCTGGTTCGGCGGGTCGTAGTTCATGGCGACCCCGATCACCTCCAGCCCCCTGGGCGCGAGTTCCTTGTACAGCTTTATCAGGTGGGGCATCTCGGCCACGCAGCCCGGGCAGGTGGTGGCCCAGAAGGTGATCAGCACCGGGCGACCCCGCAGTTTGGCCAGATCGATGTGCTTGCCGTAGATGGTCGTCATGGTGATGTCCGGCGCCCGCGTCAGGCCGGTGGGCGCGAACCATACGTAGCCCAGTACGCCGATCAGCACCACGGCGAACAGGACGATCAGTGCGTCTTTGAACTTCATGATGTCGTCTCGTTGTCTCGTTTGTCCGGCAGCGTTTTCGGCGCCGCAGTATTGACCGCCGGCGGCTCGCCGCGGTTCCGGCCGCGCAGCCAGCGTCCCAGAAAGCTTGCTGCCTGGCGCAGCACCCGCCAGATCCTGGGCAGCAACCACACCATCAACAGGATGAACAGCGCCAGCAACAGCAGGAACAGTACGGGATGGTGCAATGCCGTCCAGAGCCCCGCGATCACCATCAGGTCCTCGCCGATGGACGCCGCCCAGTTGGTGAACGGCTCCGGCGAGGTGTTGATCAGCAGTCGCGTGCCGGCCTTGGTGGCATGGGTGCCGGCGGCCAGCGTGCCGCCCACCAGGCCCGCGGCCAGTTGGGCGGCCGGACTGACGTCGCCCACGGCCCCTGCTGCCAGCATGGCGGCGGCCGGAATGCGGATGAACGTATGCAGCGAGTCCCAGGCCGTGTCCACACCCGGCGTCTTGTCAGCGAAGAACTCCACACAGTACATGAAGCCGGCGGCGAACAGCACCAATGGGTCGCTGAGCACCTGCAGGTCGGGAGGGAGCACGATGTTGCCCGTCGCCCCCAGGTAACCCAGTACGAAGATGGCGGCGTACAGGTTGATGCCGCTGGCCCAGGCGACGCCCATGGTCAGGGCTATGGTATCCACTGCATGCATGGCCGGGACCTCTCCCCACACCCGCTGGCTCAATCGGGTCTGATGCCCGCCGGTTCCATGTTACCCGGTGGCCGGGCCCGCCGGAAGAGTAGACCACTCACAGTTTCGGGGACTCTCCCGATGCCTTGCGCGGCGGCTCCCGGGCGGGGGCAGTCGCCTCGCCCGCGGTGTCGGCGTCCTCGCGGGGCGCGTTGTCCGCGCTGACCGGGGGTGGCGTACGCCTGGGCAGAAAGGTCTGGGCAAGTGCCTGGTAGATGGGCTCGGGGCAGATCAGCCGGGAGGTGCCGTAGGCGACGAAGGAGGTTGCCATCAGCGGCAGCAGCAGCCCGGAATTGTCGGTCATTTCCATCACGATGACGAAGGACGTGATGGGCGTCTGCACCACCCCGGTGAAATAGGCGACCATGCCCAGGATGATTATCGCGCCGGCCGGCAGACCCGGCATGAGGTGGGAGAGGTTCTGGCCCAGCCCCGCTCCACTGGCCAGGGTGGGGGCGAACAGTCCGCCCGGGATACCGCTGAGATAGGACACCAGGGTGGCCAGCATCTTGAAGTAGGGGAAGGAGGCAGGCATTGCCCCGCTCTGGGTGACCACCTGCTTGGCCTCCTCGTAACCGGTGCCGTAGGTCAGCCCGCCGGACGCCAGGCCGATAACGGCGATGCCGGTTCCGCACAGCAGTGCCAGCAACACCGGCTTGTTGCTGGCAAGCGGCGCCAGGCGGCGCGTACCCCACAGCAGGACGGTACTGAAAAGCCCGCCGAGCATGCCGCCGACGATGCCGCAGACCAGGATGGGCAACCACACCTGTCCGGGTTCCAAACTGGCGGTGGTGGTGCCGAAATAGGTGTAGTTGCCCTGGATGGCCACCGAGGTCAGGCCGGCCAAGATGACGGCTGTCAGCAGGGTGCCGCTGGTGCGCTCCTCGAAGGATCGGCTCATTTCCTCGACGGCGAACAGGATGCCCGCCAGCGGCGTGTTGAAGGCCGCGCCGATACCCGCGGCGCCACCGGCCAGGATCAGGCCGTGGTCCATGTAATGGTAGGGAAACTTGGCCCAGCGCCCGAGGGAGAACATCACTGCCGAGCCCACGTGGACAGTAGGGCCCTCGCGACCGATGGAGGCGCCCCCCAGCACCCCGAGAAGGGTGAGGCCGATCTTGCTGACCGCGATTCGCAGGGACAGCACGCGGCTGCGACTCACATGCTCGCGCATCTGCAGGGCGGCAATGCACTGGGGAATGCCGCTGCCCTGCGCGCCTTGGGCGTAGCGCTTGGTGAGCCATCCCACCAGGCCCAGTCCCAGGGGGCAAAGAATCAGGGGCGCAAACGACCAGCGCCCTGCCAGGTAATGGAACAGTCCATTGGCCTGATCGGTGACCAGTGCGAATCCGGTGGATATGAGGCCGAGCACGATGGCGCCCGCCCAGAACACCAGGCGTGTTTTCCAGGCATCGGCCGAGAGCAGTCTCCGACCGGACTTGAGCAGTCGGTGAAACATCCGAAACCCCTTGCCCCAGGCCGGATTGCAGCGTGTGAGCCCGTCGACCGTCCGGCATTTGCCTGCGAGGGTGGCGGCGGCTGCCGCAGCCCCGGCAGGGCGAAATTTAGAAGATTAGAAAAAATTAATATTAATCAGAAACTTGACGTTTCCCAACAGGTGCGTGTATACATCCCCAAATCGATTCTTGGGGGCGCGGCGCGGGAGGAATAATTCTCGGTCGGGAGAGAACAACAACGAACTACATTAATAACCTGCAGTATCCATGAGCGGCTTCGGCCGCTTTTTTTCTTTGGTGCCTCGCCCCAATGCCAATCCACCACTCTTTCACCTCTGTTCGTCAACTCTTATCATGACACGTCCGATGAGCGGCTACTAGGGTAGTTTCGTACCATGATCAATGTTGGTGTGGTGGGTGGAACGGGTTACACGGGCGTCGAACTGCTGCGTCTGCTGGCGGGTCATCCGGGCGCGCGGGCGCGCGTCATTACCTCCCGTTCCGAAGCCGGCATACCGGTGGCGGACCTGTTCCCCAACCTGCGCGGGCGGGTCGATCTGGTGTTCAGCGAACCGGACGCGGCGTCCCTCGCCGAGTGTGACCTGGTGTTCTTCGCCACCCCCAACGGTACCGCGATGGGATTGGTTCCCCAGTTGCTGGAAGCCGGGGTGCGGGTGGTCGATCTGGCGGCGGATTTCAGGTTGCGCGATCCCGCGCTGTGGGAACAGTGGTACGGTATGCCCCATGCCTGCCCCGAAGTGCTGGCCGAAGCGGTCTATGGGCTGCCGGAGATGAACCGGGAGGCTGTCCGCGAGGCCCGTCTGGTGGCCAATCCCGGTTGCTATCCCACGGCGGTGACGCTGGGATTTCTGCCCCTCGTGGAAAGCGGGCTGGTGGATGCGGCCACCCTGATCGCCGACGCCAAGTCCGGCGTCAGCGGTGCCGGTCGCGGTGCCAAGGTTGCCAGCCTGTTCTCCGAGGTGGACGGCAGCTTCAAGGCCTACGGCGTGGCGGGCCACCGCCATCTGCCGGAGATACGCCAGCAGCTGGCGCTGGCCGCCGGCGGTCCGGTAGGGCTGACGTTCGTGCCCCATCTGGTGCCCATGGTGCGAGGGATCCATGCGACGTTGTACGGCCGCCTCTCCGATCGGTCGACGGACCTGCAGGCGGTATTCGAAAAGCGTTTCGCCTCCGAGCCGTTCGTGGATGTCATGCCGGCCGGCGCGCAGCCCGAGACGCGCAGCGTACGCGGCGCCAACCACTGCCGCATCGCCGTGCACCGCCCCCAAGGGGAAGATACTGTGGTGGTGCTGGCGGTGATCGACAATCTGGTCAAGGGCGCCGCCGGGCAGGCGATACAGAACATGAACGTCATGTTTGGTCTGGAAGAGACGGCGGGCCTGGATCAGGTTGCGCTGCTGCCCTGACCGCAGCGGGGCCCGCGGCCCCAGGGAGTGCTCAGTTTGTGATCCGTTTCCCGGACCCATGGAGTCATGGGCGTCAGAATCATACCGGACTGGCCGAATCCGGCCACACCCGGGTGCTGGTTTACCGCCCCTCGCGCTTACGATGGCTGACCGTGTTGTTGATCCTGGGGTTGGGTGTGGCGGGCTGGCGGCTCTACGAAGCCGGCAAGGTGGCCGCGGGGCAGGAGCTGGTGAACCTGCAGCAGCAACAGACCCGACTCGCGGGCCAGGTCCGGACGTTGAGACAGCGCAACGACGACCTGCAGGCCAAGCTGGCTCTGGTACAGCGTTCGGGGCAGGTGGATCGGCGCGCCTATGCGGATGTGAAGAAGCAGCTCAACACCCTGCAGGACCAGCTGTTCAAGCAACGCGAAGAGCTTGCCTTCTACCGGGGTATCGTGACGCCGGGGGAAGCCAAGACGGGGCTGCACATCCAGGCTTTCAATGTACAGAACGGGGCGCTTCCCAACTACTTTCAGTTCCGTCTGGTGTTGACGCAGGTGCGCCAGAACGAGCAGTGGGTGCACGGTGTGGTCCGCCTGAGCGTTCTCGGCATCGACAAGGGTAAACCGCGGCGTCTGGGTTTGACCGACATTACCGCCCCCAAGACCAAGGAGCTGGCGTTCCGATTCAGGTATTTCCAGAACCTGCAAGGGCAACTACAGTTGCCGAAGGGTTTCATTCCGCAGTCCGTGGAGGTCAAGGTGGTTCCATCGGGCAGGCACGAGTCCGCCTTGGAGCGGACATTCAGTTGGCCGACCTGAGCAGATCGTAGGCAACGGCCGGGGAGGATTTGCGATGCTGGGAAAGTCCAGGAAGGCAAAGGTTGCTGATATAGACACCCTGATCGGTCAGCATACCGAGGTGGAAGGGGACGTTCGATTCAAGGGCGGATTGCACGTCAACGGCGTCATCAAGGGCAATGTCATCGCCGAGCAGGACTCCTCATCGGTGCTGGTGCTCAGCGAGCAGGGCCGCATCGAGGGCGAAGTGCGCGTGCCCCACGTCATCCTCAACGGTGCCGTGAGCGGCGACGTGCATGCCGGCGAGCGTATCGAGCTGGCGGCCCGCGCCCGGGTGACGGGCAACGTGTTCTATAATCTGATCGAAATGGCCATGGGCGCGGAAGTGAACGGCAATCTGGTCCATCGCGCCGAATCCTCGGGGTCGTCGGTGGTCCCGTTGGCGGCCAAGACCAGCGACCGGGAGAGCGCCAAGGCGGCCGAGTAATTCTTGACTGGAATAGTCAGGAACCGCATAATTTCGGGCAACTGTTGACGAGCCAGGCTTCTTCTGGAGAGTGCGTTATGACTGATGCTGCAACCGATACCGTTGCGACGGACAGCCCGCTGATTTTCACCGAGGCCGCCGCCACGAAGGTCAAGGAACTGATCGACGAGGAGAACAATCCCAACCTCAAGCTGCGCGTTTTCGTGTCCGGCGGAGGGTGCTCCGGCTTCCAGTACGGTTTCACCTTTGACGAGAACGTCAACGACGGCGATACCGAGGTGGAGAATGGTGGTGTCACCCTGCTGGTGGACCCCATGAGCTTCCAATACCTGGTGGGCGCGGAAATCGACTACAGCGAAGGTCTGGAAGGCGCTCAGTTCGTCATCCGCAATCCGAATGCCGTGACCACCTGCGGTTGCGGCTCCTCCTTCTCGGTCTAAGTCAGACGGGAATTCAGGACGGCCTCGGCGCACGTAGCGCCGAGGCCGTTTCTCGTTGTTAGCCGGGCCCCTCCTCGCTGTTGCCGCCGCCGGTCCCCTGCGTCCCATCGGCCGCGGTCCAACCCCGCCTGCGCTTCTGGTATTCTTGTCTGCCTTGCCGGGTGGCGGTCCCACCCTGGCTGCCGAGCGGCACTGGGCCATCCCTGACGCCCGAATCAACCAGGGGAAGTGTGATGAACGAGTACCTGCCAGGCCTGGAAGGCGTTCCAGCCACCAATTCGAATATATCGTTCCTGGACGGCCAGACCGGCATCCTGACCTACCGCGGCTACCGGATCGAGGATCTCGCTGCCCAGAGCAGCTTCGAGGAGGCCGCCCTGCTGCTGCTGGACGGCCGCCTGCCGACCGTGGAAGAGCTGCACGAGTTCGATGATCAGCTGCGCCGCAACCGGCGCGTCAAATTCAAGGTGCGGGAAATCATGAAGCACCTGCCCGCCACCGGCCATCCGATGGAAATGCTGCAGACGGCCATGGCCAGCCTGGGCATGTTCTATCCAAGCGATGAGCATCTGACCGTGGGCGACCGGTCCCAGGGCCTGGACTACGTGCACAACGTGTCGGTGAAGATTCTGGCCCGCATGGCCACCCTGGTGGCCATGTGGGAGCATATCCGCAGCGGTTACGATCCCATTCCGCCCCGCCAGGATCTGACCTACGCAGAGAATTTCCTGTACATGTTCAACGGGCAGGAGCCGGATCCGTGCCTGGCGCGGATCATGGATGCCTGCCTGATCATGCACGCCGAGCACACCATCAACGCGTCCACCTTCGCGGCTCTGGTGGCCGGTTCCACCCTGGCCAGTCCCTATCTGGTGATCGCCGCGGCCATCGGCACCCTGGCCGGGCCCCTGCATGGCGGTGCCAATCAGAAGGTCGTGGAAATGCTCCAGGAGATCGGTCGGCCCGAGAACGTGCGCGGCTGGCTGGACAAGAAACTCGCCGACAAGGAAAAGATCTGGGGCATGGGCCATCGAGAGTACAAGGTGAAGGACCCCCGCGCCATCATGATGCAGAAGTTGATGGAGCGGCTGGTCGAGTACCGCGGCGGCAGGATCAGCCCCATGTTCGAGACCGCTCTGGCGCTGGAGGAAGCCTGCGACGAGCGTCTCGGGCCCAAGGGCGTGTACGCCAACGTCGACTTCTACTCCGGGATTCTCTATACGGAAATGGGCATTCCGGCCGACCAGTTCACGTCTGTGTTTGCAGTGGCCCGCTGCGCCGGTTGGCTCGCCCACTGGCGCGAGCAGCTCAAAGACAATCGCATCTTCCGGCCCACCCAGGTCTACACCGGCGAGGACGTGCAGGACTACGTACCCATCGAGCAGCGCTGAACGCGTCTGGAAGCGTTTGGAAGCGTCTGGCCGGGCGGCCGACGGGCCAGCGCTTCGACCTCCGGGTCCCCCTGGCGATTCCGCCGTCCCGCGGTCGGCCTTCTCAGCTGCCCCGATAGATGGCGCCCAGCACCCGCTCTGCGCGGGCACCGGTGACCGACGGCAGGTTGCCGGGCCGTCCGGCCAGGGTCTGGCGGGCCAGCCAGGCAAAGGCCACGGCTTCGACCCACTCCGGTGCGACGCCGTAGGCGGCCGTGGTTTCCACAGTGCGTGACCCGAGCCTGGCGTCGAGGCGCCTCATCAGTTCCCCGTTGTAGGCTCCGCCGCCGCAGATCAGCACCCGCGTGGCTGCCGGCGCGTGACGCTCGATGGCCGCCGCAATGGTTTGCGCGGTCAGCGCACACAGGGTGGTCTGCACGTCGATAGCGGGGCGTGGGTTTTCCAACTCGGCCAGTGCAGCGTCCACCCACCGCAGATGAAACTGTTCCCGGCCGGTGCTCTTGGGCGGGTCGGCTGCGAAGTAAGGTTCGGCCAGCAGCCGTTCCAGAAGCTCGGGCCAGATCCGGCCGTCGGCCGCCCAGGCACCGTCCCGGTCGAAGGGTGCGTCCCGGTGCCGGCCGATCCAGGCATCGAGCAGGGCGTTGCCCGGTCCGGTGTCGAAGCCGGAGACGGCGGCGGATCGGTCGGCGGGCAGAATGGTGATGTTTGCCATGCCGCCTACGTTCACCACCACCCGATCCTCCTGCTCGGAACGGAACACCGCGGCGTGAAACGCCGGTGCCAATGGGGCGCCCTGACCGCCGGCGGCCAGGTCTCGGCGCCGGAAGTCGGCGACTGTGGTGATGCCGGTGCGTTCGGCGATGATATTGGGATCGCCGATCTGAAGGGTGAAGGGCGCCGGCCCGGTCGGGCGGTGGCGGACCGTCTGGCCATGACTGCCGATGGCGGTCACCTCGGAGGCGGGTACACCTGCATCCGCCAGCAGTTGTCGGACCGCCGCGGCGAATCGCTCGGCGACGGTGACATCCAGCTCTCCGAGACGATCGATGGCGCGTTCAATACGGTCCTCGGCCAACGCCAACAGAGCGTGGCGCAAGTCAGGCTCGATCGGGTAGGTGCAACTGGCGACCAGTGCGGGGAAGGGCCCCGAGAAATCGACCAGGGCCGCATCCACCGCATCGACGCTGGTGCCGGACATCAGGCCGATGAACATTTCCGCCATGGGACGGTTTCCGGTTCGCATTCGGTTGCAGGGGCGTGTTGGCGGGCGACCGCCGGGGTGGCTCAGTTGGCGGTACCAAGGGCCACCTGGGTGGAGCGTATCACATCCAATTGAGCCAGCAGGGGCCGCGAGTGCTTATGGAAATCCTGCCGATAGCGGGCCTCGATAGGTGCTGCGTCGGGCAGCTTCACCTTCAACGGGTTGCGGTGCACCCCGTGGATGCGGAATTCGTAGTGCAGGTGCGGGCCCGTCGCCAGGCCGGTCATGCCCACGTAACCGATCACCTGTCCCTGCCGCACGCGGGTTCCCACCCGTTCGCCGCGAGCAAACCGCGACATATGGCCGTACAAGGTGCTGTAACCGCGACCGTGATCGAGAATCACCACGTTGCCATAGCCGCCCTTGCGGCCCCGGAATACGATTCTGCCGTCGCCGGTGGCTTTGATGGGCGTGCCGGTGGGCGCCGCATAGTCCACGCCTTTGTGGGCCCGAATCCGGTTCAGAATGGGGTGATAACGACCGAGGCTGAAGCGTGAGCTGATGCGTGTGAAGGCCACCGGTGTGCGCAGAAATTCCTTGCGCATGCTCTTGCCGTCCGGCGTGTAGTAGTCCGCGGTGCCATTGGGCTTTTCATAGCGTACTGCCCGGTACACCTGTCCCTGATTGACGAACTCCGCTGCCAGTATGTCGCCGTTGCCGATCTTCTTGCCGTCCAGGTAGAGCTGATCGTAGACCACCGTGAAATGGTCGCCGCGCCGGATGTTCAGGGCGAAATCGATGTCCCAGCCGAAAATGCCGGCCAGCTCCATGGTGAGGTTGTCGGACAGGCCGGCATCCTGAGCGGCGTTGAACAAAGAGCTGTCGATGGTGCCGGTGGCGTAGGCAACCCGGTGCTCGGGCGCCCGGCTGACGGCTTTGGCCCGGAACCCCTCGTCCACGCGCCAGACCTTGAGGCCGTGGGTGAGATCGGTTTCGTCGACGAGTTCGAGCAGCCGGCCGTCGGATCCGATGCGCAGCCGCAGTGTTTCGCCCGGATGGATGCGCCTGAGGGTTTCGGTCTGCCTGCCCAGCGCCATGATGTCGTGCAGTTCCCTGGCGCTGAGGTGCAGCCGCTGGAAGATAGCCGCCATGGAATCGCCGCGGCGCACGGTAACGGTGTGCCAAGCGCCCTCGGGCTGCTGCGCGTCGGACTGCGGCTGCCCGGCGTGCCCTTCCACGGGTGCAGCCGGCAGGGGCAGCGGCTTGAGATGCGGTCCGGCGTCCGGGGCGACGAGGGTCTCGTGTCGGGTTGCACCGGCCTCGGGCGGAGTTACTGTCAGCACGATGCCGCCTATGGCTACCGCAAGGCCCACCAGGACCCAATGGAGACGGGCGATCCGGGGCGTGCGCGTGCGGCCCGAGCGGCTCACGGCGGACTTCCAGTCGCGTCTGATAGAGGAGTGGTAATCCACGGAATTTCCTTGTAAAGCTGTTGAGTAGACGTTACGCGTCAGCCTGCCTCGCGTCAACGATTTGATAGTTACGGCCGGTGCGCGTCAATGAAGCACCTTTTGTGCCAGCCTGGCGTTGCCAACGGCAGGCCCCCGGGCGGAGTCTAACGTCTACGCGGGGTACCGATATGTTAATCTTTCGAGCCTTTGGCACACCGGTGTGATGGCACCTGCGGAGCGGACGATGTCGGCAGTGGAAGGGTTGGAGGAACTCGGGAGGGGCGCGCACGAGATTCTGCTGGAGTCGGAGCTGGCCGACAAGCTCAAGCTCGGTCGGCCCTTGCGCATCAAGGCCGGTTTCGATCCGACAGCCCCTGACCTGCATCTGGGGCACACGGTCCTGCTCAACAAGCTGCGCCAGTTCCAGGAACTGGGCCACGAGGCGATTTTCCTGATCGGCGACTTCACCGGCATGATCGGGGATCCCACCGGCAAGAACGTGACCCGCAAGCCCCTCACCCGGGACCAGGTCATCGACAACGCCCGCACCTACGAAGCCCAGATCTACAAGATTCTCGATCCGGAGAAGACCCTGGTGATGTTCAATTCCAGCTGGATGGGGGAAATGGACGCGGCAGGGCTGATCCAGCTGGCGGCCAAGCATACCGTGGCCCGCATGCTGGAGCGGGACGATTTCCACAAGCGCTACGGTAGCGGCCAGCCCATCGCCATCCATGAATTTCTGTATCCCCTGGTGCAGGGCTACGATTCGGTGGCCCTCAAGGCCGACGTGGAGCTCGGCGGCACCGACCAGAAGTTCAACCTGCTGGTGGGGCGCGAGTTGCAGAAGCACTACGGGCAGACGCCCCAGGTGATTCTGACCATGCCCATCCTGGAGGGCCTGGACGGCGTGCAGAAGATGTCCAAGTCCCTCAACAATTACATCGGCATCGAAGATCCGCCCGCCGAGATGTTCGGCAAGCTGATGTCCATTTCGGACCAACTCATGTGGCGCTACTTCGAGCTGCTCAGCTTCCGGCCACTGGCGGACATCGACGGCCTGCGCCGCCGGATTGAGGCGGGAGGGAATCCCCGGGACGTCAAATTCGAGCTGGCCGACGAAATCGTGGGTCGTTTTCACGGCGCGGCGGCGGCGCGGCATGCGCGCGAGGAGTTTGTGGCCCGATTCCAGAAGGGGGCGCTGCCGGACGACATTCCCGAGGTGGAGCTGGCGGCGCCGGCAGGCCCACTGCCGATCGCCAACGTGCTCAAGGAGGCGGGCCTGGTGAAGAGCACCTCCGAGGCCCTGCGTTTGATCGGGCAGGGTGCGGTGCGGGTTGACGGGGCGAGGATCGAGGACCGCGGTCTGGCTTTGGAGGCCGGTACCGATCATGTCTTCCAGGTCGGAAAACGCCGTATCGCCCGCATAAGAATCCATTGAAACGGGCTCGTTTCGGTCGCCTTCATCAAACTGCAAAAATCCCCTTGACGCCCGAGATGGCCCCCGTATAATGCGCCGCTCCTGGTTGATGAGGCGACGGGCCGGACCGGGAAAACACCGGCAACACAAGCAGCGAAAGGTGTTGACGGAAACGGAGTTCGATGTATAATTCTCCGTCTCGGTTGGGCAAAAGTTCTCAACCCCGCTCTTTAAAAATCGAGATCAGGTAATTTGTGTGGGCGCTTGCGTCGATGGGTTGAGTCGCAACCAATATCGATGTCAGCGTCTTGAATTCCGAGATGCGGATATCGAGCAAGGATTGGTCGCCCTAAAAGCGACCGTCAAACTTAAACTGAAGAGTTT